>CACZQU010000148.1 GCA_902783305.1 uncultured Lachnospiraceae bacterium
GGTAGATAGGGCAGGGGTGGAAGCGTGGCAACACGTGGAGCTGACTGCTACTAATCGGGCGAGGGCTTGACCAAAGTGTCTGCCAGACGGCGGGCACGCAGAAGTCCAATTTGAAAAATGATTCTTGACATATGTGCAGTTTTGAAGATATAATCAATATATCTTGTACAGGGGATTGGTCAAATGGTATGATAGGGGTCTCCAAAACCTTTGGTGGGAGTTCGATTCTCTCATCCCCTGCTTTAACGGATCCTGAATTGCCTGAGGCGGTTCAGGTCTTTTTTTTGAAATGGTTGAAATCAAAGAAACGCTATGGTAAAATGATTTTCAGTCGGTTAGGAGGTGTAAATGTGGGAGTATTAAAAGTGATTCTTACCATCGTGTTCATTCTGGACTGCATCTGCCTTGCGGCAGTTGTTCTTATGCAGGAGGGAAAGGCTCAGGGATTAGGAGCGATTGCAGGAGCTGCTGAGTCATATTATGGGAAGAATAAAGGCCGCACGATGGAAGGCGGACTTGTTCGTCTTACTCAGATTCTGGCGGTTCTGTTTTTTGTTCTGACTCTGGTTCTGGATATGATGAACTGAAATTACAGTATAGATGCCGGAATACAAAGCCGGAGTTATGCGCTGTAAGACTCATGGAGCACCTTTGTCTGGCCGACAAAGGTGCTTTTTTTATAAGGGGGGATTCCATGCCGAAAAAAACCGGCGTGAAACTGATTGCCAGCAACAAAAAAGCGAGGCATGATTATTTTATCGAAGCTGTATATGAAGCGGGGATTTCTCTGGCAGGGACAGAAGTAAAATCTCTGAGAATGGGAAAATGCAGCATAAAGGAAAGCTATGTGAAAATTGATCATGGCGAAATGTTTATCTACGGGATGAATATCAGCCCATATGAGAAGGGAAATATCTTTAACAAGGATCCGCTCAGAACACGGAAGCTTCTGATGCATCACTACGAAATCAACAGACTGGAGAGCAAACTGAAGGAAAAAGGACTGACGATCGTCCCCCTTCAGGTTTATTTCAAGGACAGCCTTGTCAAAATCGAAATCGGCCTTGCCAGAGGCAAAAAGCTGTACGACAAGCGGCAGGATATCGCAAGCAGGGATGTAAAACGGGAAGCTCAAAGAGAGTTCAAGATTCGCAACCTGTAGAATGGATTTTGCACTTTCACCTTCTATAGTCAATTTTTCCAAAAACGTTGACAACAGGTTTTGAGTTTGCCATAATGTGAGTCAGATTGGAGAAAAGAAAGCATGAAAAAATATTATTTATTAGCGGCAGCTGTTATGCTGATCTGTCTTGCCGGATGCGGAGACAAACCTGCGCCTGAGCCCGCAGCTACCCCTACACCTGAGCCGACAGTGACACAGGCGCCGAAGCCGGAGGAGGAATCTGAACTGGTGGAGATGCAGGTCACCGCAAAAAAGGAGAAACAGACTCCCGAGGAGGAGGTTCAGTATGAAGCTGGCCCAAAGGACGACAGTGAGGGACAGATTCGGAGCCTTATTGTAGAGAATCAGACAGGAAACCCGATTTCAGAATTTTATCTGAGAGTCCATCCGGACGAGGATGAAGATGAAGAGGATGAATGGGAAACCGACATCATCGGATCCTCTTTTATTATGGCAAACGGGGAGAAGATGCGCTGCAGTTTTTACAGGAACAACGCGTCCACTTTATATGACATCAGGGTCGGATATTCCAATGAAGATCTGAGTGAATGCTTTTTCCGTTCCCTCCCCCTGGAGAAAATCACGAAAATCGTCCTCAGAATGGAAGGGAGAGGTCAGGACTCGATTCCCTATGCGACGTATCTGGAAGAGGGAAACACAAAAGAGTATTCCACGTTGAATGATGTCAGACGCCGTCTGGGTCTTCTGGAAAATGACCTGGATGCGCTCAGCGATGAAGATGATGTAATGCAGAGTGATGATTCTTATGAACCCGAACCCGAACCCGAGCATGTGGAGAGAGAAGAGTCCATCGAGGATACAAATACGGCAGAGGCGGCTCAGCCGCAGACGGAAAGCGCGCCCACAGAGACTCCGGCTGACATCGACACCGGCGAGATCATTGGAGACAGTGAAGCAGAGACGGATACGATGAAAACAGCGAGGGGATATATCGGACAATCACTCGATGCCCTTCAGGGTGCGATTGGATCCGGGAATGCCAGTGACTATGAGGAGTTTCCGAACGTGGGAATGACCGGTTACCATTATTATGGTTCATTTACCGTATCCACGGCTGTGGACGAAAACGGAAACGAGATTGTCACCGGAGTATGGTAATAAGGCTGAACAGCAGCTTAAAGCAGACGGGAAAATCAATAACCAGGGGACGGAAAAATCATGAAAAGAATACTGTTGAAGCTGAGCGGGGAAGCTCTTGCGGGAAGCAACCATGAGAAAAAGGGCTTTGACGAGTCTACAGTGCTGGACGTGGCAAGACAGATCAAGGAAACGGCAGAAAAGGGATTTGAGATCGGGATTGTCATCGGCGGCGGTAATTTCTGGCGCGGCCGTACCAGCAGTGAGACGATGAACCGTGAGCAGGCAGACGAAATCGGTATGCTCGCGACGGTCATGAACTGCCTGTATGTATCGGAGATTTGCAGGTATCTGGGACTGAAGACTTCAGTCTATACTCCTTTTGCGTGCAGTACCTTTACCAGGGTTTATGCCATTGATGAAGTGGAGGCGGATCTTACCGCCGGAAAGATCGTTTTTTTCGCTGGCGGAATCGGTCATCCGTATTTTTCCACCGACACCGGGACAGTGCTTCGCGCGATTCAGATCAAAGCCGATGCCATCCTGGTGGCAAAAGCGGTGGACGGAATTTATGACAGCGATCCCAGGATCAATCCGGATGCCAGAAAATACGATACGATTTCCATAGAGAAGGTTGTGGAGGATAAGCTGGAAGCCATGGATATGACGGCATCGATCATGTGCAGGGACAACCATGTTTCCATGCTGGTATTCGCGCTGGAGGAGAAAGACAGTATTCTTCGGGCGGTCAGCCAGGATCATTTCAATGGAACCATTGTCACAGCCTGATCCGTCGGGCAGGATTTTCCATATGTTTTTGTGATGGATCTATAAAAAAGAAGGGAGTCTATACAATGGATGAGAGAGTCGAGAAATACGAAGAGAAAATGAAAAAAACCCTGGCGTCTCTGGAATCGGAGTTTCAGACCATTCGCGCAGGCCGCGCCAATCCCCATATCCTTGACCGTCTGACGGTTGATTATTATGGAACTCCTACTCCTCTTCAGCAGGTATCGAATATTACGGTCCCTGAAGCCAGGATGATCCAGATCCAGCCATGGGAAAGCGCCCTGATCAAGAAGATTGAGAAAGCGATTCTGGCTTCTGACCTGGGGCTCAATCCCAGTAATGACGGTAAGATTATCCGCCTGATTTTCCCGGAGCTGACGGAGGAGCGCCGTAAAGAGCTCTGTAAGGATGTGAGAAAGAAGGGTGAGGCGGCCAAGGTTGCGGTCAGGAATATCCGCCGGGACGCGAATGAAGCCTTCAAAAAGCTGATTAAGCAGGACGTTTCCGAGGACGAGGTAGATGAGCTCCAGGACGACGTGCAGAAGCTGACCGATAAATATGTCAAGGAGGTTGACGAAGCAGTGGACCGTAAGTCCAAGGAGATCATGACGGTGTAATATACTTTAGAGAGTCCATTTTGCCTGGGCTCTCTTTTGCTATCAGGCAGGAGGGAAAGAGAAATGGTTATTCCGGCTCATGTAGCGATTATACTGGATGGAAATGGCCGATGGGCAAAGAAAAGAGGACTTCCCAGAAGCTATGGACACATCAAAGGATGTGCAAATCTGGAAACGATTGTCGATGATTCTCTGGAAATCGGAATCAGGTATCTGACCGTTTACGCCTTCTCTACGGAAAACTGGAAACGGTCCCGGGATGAGGTGGAGGGACTGATGAAGCTCTTCCGGCTGTACCTGAAAAAATGTGTGAAAATCTGTGAGCACAATAAAATCCGGATGAGAGTGATCGGAGATACCAGCGTTTTTGACGCGGATATCCAGGAAGCGATCCGGGTTCTGGAGGAGAGCTCAAAGGATTATGACGCGATGTTTTTCCAGATTGCGCTCAATTACGGAAGCCGCGATGAGATTGTCCGGGGAATGCGGAGGATGGCCGAGGACGCTGCAAACGGCCGGATCCGGCCGGATGAGATTACCGAGGAGACGATTGACGGCTATCTGGATACTGCGGGATTACCTGATCCGGACCTGCTGATCCGGACCAGCGGTGAGCTTCGCCTGTCTAACTTTTTGATGTGGCAGCTGGCCTATTCGGAATTCTATTTCACCGATGTCCCATGGCCGGATTTCGACAAGGCGGAGCTGATGAAGGCGATTGAAGGGTACAACAACAGAGAACGCCGGTATGGCGGTGTCAAGGAGGGCTGAGAAGAAATGTTCCTGACCAGGTTGATAAGCGGGATCGCGCTTTTGATTGTGGTGATTCTGACGATCTACGGAGGAGGACTGTTTCTGTTTATTCCTCTCCTGGTGATTTCGTTGATCGGGATGAAAGAATTGTATCGTGCGCTTTCGATGAAGGGTAGACAGACCCGGACAATGCTTCTGGAAGGGACAGGATATCTGGGCGCGGTGCTTGTTTATCTCAGCGTCTGGATGGGGGTTGACCAGTATGGGATGATGGCGATGGCGGCATCCTTGATTCTGCTGCTTTTTGTCTATGTTTTTCGATATCCTCAGTTTACGGCGAACCAGGTGATGGGAGTTTTTTTTGCCATATTTTATGTTGCAGTCATGCTATCCTTCCTTTATTCTGCCCGCTGCCTGCCGAGAGGCAGAGAGCTGGGCGCCCTGATTTTCTTTTGCTCCTGGGGGTGCGATACCTGCGCTTATGCAGTAGGAATGCTGATCGGGAAACACAAGATGGCTCCCGTCCTGAGCCCGAAGAAATCGGTGGAAGGAGCCGTGGGAGGGGTGACCGGCGCGGCTCTCCTTGGAGGGATTTTTGCGGCCTTTACCGGCGCACCTGTCTGGGCGTATGCTTTGATCTGCAGCCTTGGCGCACTGGTTTCCATGGTCGGTGACCTCGCTGCTTCCGCCATCAAGAGAAACTGTGGAATCAAGGATTACGGAACGCTTATCCCCGGACACGGGGGGATACTGGACCGCTTTGACAGTGTGATTATCACCGCACCGATCATCTATTACCTGGCAAAGTATTTAATCTGAGACAGAGTACCTGTTCAGCGAAGAGACAGATGCTGTGCAGGAATGATTTGATCAGATGGTTATCAATGAAGAGGATAAGGCGATGAAACAGATTGCGATTTTGGGTTCTACCGGTTCTATCGGGACACAGACCCTGGATGTCGTCCGGCGGAACAAGGACATCCAGGTGACAGGCCTCAGCGCGGGGAAAAATATCAGACTCCTGGAGGAGCAGATCCGGGAATTCCGGCCGGAAATGGCAGCTGTCTGGGAAGAAAAAGCCGCGGGAGAGCTCAGGGATAAGATACGTGATACGGCAACCAGAGTCGTTTCGGGAATGGAAGGGCTCGTGGAACTGGCGAGGATGGAGCATTCCGATATCCTTGTCACGGCAGTCGTGGGAATGATCGGAATCCGGCCTACCATGGAGGCGATCCGCGCAGGAAAGGATATTGCGCTGGCCAACAAGGAAACCCTGGTGACGGCCGGTCATCTGATTATGCCCCTGGCGAAAACATGCGGAGTAAAAATTCTTCCGGTGGACAGTGAACACAGCGCCATTTTCCAGGCTCTACACGGGGAAGACCCGTCCCAGATAAAAAAGCTTCTGATCACGGCCTCCGGCGGTCCCTTCCGGGGAAAGAAACGGCAGGAGCTGGAGCATGTGACGCTGGCGGATACGCTGCGTCATCCGAACTGGGTGATGGGGCGGCAGATTACGGTGGATTCTGCCACTCTGGTGAATAAAGGGCTGGAGGTCATGGAAGCACAGTGGCTGTTTGGCGTAAGCCTTGACCAGATCCAGGTGGTCGTTCAGCCGCAGAGCATCATTCACTCCATGGTGGAATTCCGGGACGGCGCTGTCATGGCACAGCTTGGGACACCGGATATGCGCCTTCCGATCCAGTATGCCTTGTATTATCCGCAAAGGCGGTATCTGGAGGGCGACCGCCTTGATTTTACTGCCCTGAGAGGGCTTGACTTTGATGTACCGGATATGGATACGTTTCTCGGACTTCCCATGGCGATGGAGGCGGCACGGACGGGAGGAACCATGCCTACCGTATTCAACGCTGCCAATGAGGCCGCGGTACGCCTCTTCCTGGAGGAAAAGATCCGTTTTCTGGATATCTACGAGATCATCCGGTCATCCATGGACCATCATACCCCGTGCCCTGAACCGGATCTGGAGAAAATTCTGGAAACCGAGCAGGAAACCTATGATTTTATAGAATCGGGATGGGTCTGAGAAAGCAGGTGATTGATTGAGTATATTGATAGCGATTCTTATTTTCAGCGCGATTATTCTTTTTCACGAATGGGGGCATTTCCTCCTGGCAAAGGCAAACGGAATTGTGGTGACAGAGTTTTCCCTGGGCTTTGGTCCGCGGCTCTGGTCTGTGAAAAAAAACGGCACAATCTATTCCCTGAAAGCCTTTCCCTTAGGAGGATCCTGTATGATGCTTGGAGAGGACAGCGATATCGACAGTCCCGGCAGCTTTTACAGTGCATCTGTTCCGGGCAGAATTCTCGTGGTGGCGGCGGGGCCGGTTTTTAATTTCATCCTCGCGTTTGTGTTATCTATCGTGATCGTAGGGTATGCCGGATTTGACCAGCCCAGAGTGACCTCGGTTGATGAGAGTTCTGCTTCCTATGAAGCCGGTCTGCGGGAAGGTGACGTTATCACAAAGTATAACGGTTATGCGGTGGATCTGTCCAGAGACCTCTATGTCTATACCTACATGAACGGAATCCAGGAGGGCAGGGAAATCTCCATGACCGTTCTGCGCGACGGCAAGGCGGAGGAAATCCGCTTCTTTCCGGATGTGAATGAACGTTATCTGCTGGGCTTCAACCGCGCCCCGGATTCTCTCGTTGTGGCGTCCCTGATTCCCGGATATCCGCTGGAGGATGCCGGAGTGCAGCCTGGCGACCGGATCGTGGCGATCGACGGGACGGAGCTCCCTGACAACGAAGCCTATGAAAAGTATATCCAGGAGAATCCTCTTTCAGAGGAGGAAATCCAGGTGACATACGAAAGAGACGGCCTGAGATATGACGTCTCCATCGTGCCTGCGGTTTACCGTACGCCGTCTGCCGGTTTTTCCTACAATACCGGGTATCAGAGGGTTTCCGGAGCGGGAATCCTGAAGTACTCTTTTCTGGAAATGAAATACATGGTCCGTTCTACGTTGCTGAGCCTCAGGGAGCTGTTTACCGGAAAAATCGGGGTGGAAGAGATGAGCGGCCCTGTAGGGGTGATCGACGCGATCGGTGAAACCTATGAGCAGACCAAAAGCCAGGGCTTTATGGTCATCCTTATCAATCTGATTTCCCTGGCTGTCCTGCTTTCCACCAACCTCGGGATAATGAACCTGCTGCCGATTCCTGCCCTGGACGGAGGACGTCTCGTGTTTCTGTTCATCGAAGCGGTACGGGGAAAGCCGGTTAACCGGAATGTGGAAGGAAGTATTCATTTCACGGGCCTGATCCTCCTGTTTGTGCTCATGGGGTTCATCATGTATAGCGATATTCTGAAGCTGATCCGGTGAAGGAGACATGCTGAAAAGGACGCATTGAAGAAGCGTTGAAAAGGATGCGTGGAAAAGACGCGCTGAAAAAGATGCGTGGAAAAGACGCACTGAAAAAGATGCGTGGAAAAGACGCACTGAAAAAGACGCGAAAAAAGATGCTCTGAAAAAGACGCAGTCCGTGCCGCCGCCCGGCTGTCGGCTGTATCGCCCCGCTGCTAAGGCGGCTGGACGGCTAAGCGGCTGGGAGGTGGACGGAAACGTCATTCTTTTTCTTTTTATGGTTATGAAAAAAGTTCTTGACATGAACAGCGCAATTTGATATAGTATCATTTGTCGCGAGGGCGAGGAGAGAAAACCTCCCCACGAAATGCGATATGCGGAAGTGTCGGAACTGGCAGACGAGCTAGACTAAGGATCTAGTGACTATTGCAGTCGTGTGGGTTCAA
>CACZQU010000149.1 GCA_902783305.1 uncultured Lachnospiraceae bacterium
GCCATGACGCTTGGCGTGCAGTCTGTCCCCGGATGCGGGACCACGATCAAGCATTTTGCCTGCAATAACCAGGAAGACAACCGTAAGCATTCCGACAGCATCGTATCCGAAAGAGCCCTGAGGGAGATCTATCTGAAGGGCTTTGAGATCGCGGTCAAAGAGTCCCGTCCCATGTCCATCATGACCAGCTACAATCTCATCAATGGCGTCCATACTGCCAACAATGTGGATCTTTGTACAAAGGCAGCCCGCTGTGAATGGGGCTTTGACGGAGTGATCATGACCGACTGGACCACCACGGAGGATGGACCGGACTGTACAGCTTCCGGCTGTATGAGAGCAGGAAATGATCTGATCATGCCGGGAGCGGCCAGTGATGCCCGTAATCTGCAGGAGGAGCTGTCTGCCGGAGCTTTGTCGGCCGGCGACCTGAAAGCCTGCATCAGCCGGCTGGTGAAGGTCATCTGGAGATCCGGTCAGTATGAATAATGCAGGAGACCGGTTCAGACAATGAGCTTAGGATCTGTGCAGGCTATTTATGCACAGATCCTTATTCCGGAATCTGGGTTTTCCGCATACGATGAGGACATTTTCTTATGCCAGTCGGTTAAAGAATTTTCTGATGGATGGTGGAGTGCTATATGGAAGAAAAAATGTTTCATATCCGGGAGATTCGTATTGAAGAGATGACAACGCCGATGGGAATCGATGTTGTCCGGCCGGTTTTTTCATGGATATTGGAAACCGATGAGAGCAACATGGTACAGAAGAGTGTCCGGATCCAGGTCGGCACAGCGCCGGGAGAAAACGACTGCTGGGACAGCGGCTGTATGGATACAGACTGCTCCATCGGGATCCGCTATGCAGGACAGAAGCTTCTGCCGTGTACACGCTATTATGTCCGGATCATGGTGCGGGGGCAGTGCGGAATCCACAGAAAGGTGGAAGCATGTGCTGAATCCGAAACCTGGTTCGAGACAGGTCTCATGGATCCGGATATCCGTGCCTGGGACAATGCGAAGTGGATCGGCGCTCCGGAATATGCCATCGCTGCCGATACCATCAGTGTTTTCGCCCTGGAGGCTTCTTTTCAGATCGAACAGGGAGACCGGGCGGGAGTCGTATTCGGAGCCAATGACTGCCGTCTCATGGATCGGTACAAAAACGAAAGTCTGCTGGAGGGGGTCAATTATATCACCTATGTGATCGATGTCTCTGCCCAGCCTGCAAATCTGGAGATCTACCGTGTGGGATATGCTGCGGGGGATAATCCGGAAAAACCGCTTTATGTGATCCCGATCCGGGACTGTAAAACAGGAGAAGAGATTATCACACCGGAAAACAGGCATAAGGAGCACTGCCTGAGGATCGAGGTTCCGGGAAACGGAGCGTATACTTATCTCGATGGTCACAGGATCGATGAGGATAAACGGATCGCTCCTTATGGCGAAATGATCTCACCGCGGTGCCTGAATCCGCTGGGTCTGCGGGACGTGACGACATATCCCCGGCTCTGCAATGCCGGCTTTTATGCCGGGGAAAACAGCGTGGTCAGCTTCCCGTCCGGACTCCGTATCCGGAATCTGCGGACTCCCGGCGGGACGATTGCCGTCCTTTCGCCGGAGGGAAAGACACTGACCGGAGAGTGCCGGGAGGTGTCCGATCCGTCATGCCATTCCCTTCCCATGCTCCGCAGGGTATTTGATGTAAAAAAGGAGATAAAGAAAGCCCGTCTGTATGCAACGGCAAGAGGCATCTACGACTGCAGTCTCAATGGGACACGGATTTCCGGGGACTTCTTCGCTCCGGGGGCCAGTCAGTATGACCATCATCTGATGTATCAGACCTATGATCTGACCGATCTTCTGAAAGAAGGAGAAAATGTGCTGGGCTGCATCCTGGCCTCCGGCTGGTGGAGCGATGCCTTCAGTTTTTTCCTTGACAATTATAATTACTGGGGCGACAAACCTTCATTTCTTGCCAGAATGGTTCTGACGTATACAGACGGGACGCAAGACGTGATCGTTACGGATACCGAGAACTGGGAGTATTTCGGAGAAGGTCCCTGGAGGTACGCCGGATTCTTCAATGGAGAGCAGTATGATTCCCGAAGAGAAGAGCAGAAAAAATTCTTTTTCTCACCCGGAAAAGACGGGGAAGCCGGCGGAAATCCGGGAAAGAGGATGTATCTGAACACGCAGAAACCAGCCGAAATCACTCCCGTTCCCATGCCGGAGAAAGAACCCATGTTCCCTGGAGCGGCTGTCTGGCCGGCGATGAATGAACAGGAGCCGGCACTGGTGGGGAATTACCAGGCCCCTGTGAGAGTGGTGGAAACCCTGACGGCTGTATCCATGTCCGAACCGCGCCCCGGAGTTTATATCTATGATCTTGGGCAGGAAATCGCGGGAGTTCCCGTGATCACCCTGCACGAAAAAGCCGGGCAGCGGATCGTCCTGCGGTACGGAGAAATGCTCTACCCGGATCTGCCCCGCTATAAAGGTCTGGAAGGTCTGATGCTGCAGGCCAATCTGCGGGAAGCCGGTAATACAGATATTTATGTCTGCTCGGGCAGAGAGACCGAGGTGTATCAGCCCCGGTTTACCTTCCACGGGTACCGTTATATCGAGATCACCGGTGTTTCCAGACCTCCTGCTCCCGCACAGGTACAGAGCCTGCTGCTTTCCAGCGTGGAGAAGATCACGGGGAAATATACCTGCAGCGATCCGTTGGTAAATCGTTTTGTGAAAAATGTTCAGTACAGTCAATACAACAATTTTATCAGCATCCCGACGGACTGCCCGCAGAGAAACGAGCGGATGGGCTGGCTGGGGGATACCCATGTGTTCTGCCCGGCAGCAGTCATGCAGAGCAATGTGAAGAACTTTTATCTCCGTAATCTGGAGGCGATCCGTGACCTGCAGAATGCAGAGGGACGTTTTCCCAACATAGCGCCTTTTGGCGGCGGCTTCGGGGGGCAGACCTATGAGAGCGCCATGATCCTGATCGTCTGGGAGCTTTACCAGCAGTACGCAGACCTGGATCTGATCCGCGAATACTATCCGGCTATGGATGCCTGGATGGATTCCATGACCCGGGCAGGCCTTCCGGGAAAACCTGCTCTTTTGTTCATCGAGTGGCTGGGAGACTGGCTGGCACCTGAACCAACGGATCCGTATCTGGTATTCAACGCTTTTCATTACCGGAACGCCTGCATCATGGCATCCTTTGCAGACAAGATGGGAGATAAAGCAGCGGAGAAAAAGTACATCCGGATTGCCGATGAAACCAAGGAATACTGGAACCGGATTTTTGCCGATCCGGAAACTGCCCTGGCGCGGACAATCGACGGAGAACCCTGTGATGTGCAGGGAAGCTATGCCGTGGCTTTGTCCTGCGGGGTATACGATGAGAAAAATATGCAGAAAGCCTTCGATCATCTGGCCAGGAAGACCAGAGAAGAGAATCATACGATTCACACCGGCTTTTTCGGAACCGGCCCCCTCAATCCGATGCTGAGTGCAGGAGGGTACATCGAAGACGCGCAGAAAACCATCACTCAGACGGCGTATCCGGGATGGCTGTATCCTGTGACTCAGGGGGCCACCACGGTCTGGGAGCGCTGGAACAGCTTTACGGCGGAAGAAGGCTTCGGTGAAAACAATTCCATGAACAGCTTTGACCATTATTCTCTGGGCAGCGTTGTCAGCTGGCTGTACCGGAATGTGCTTGGAATCCGCCGGCAGGAGGAATATCCAGGTTATAAGCATTTTCTTCTGCAGCCCGAGACCGGAACCTTCACTTTTGCAGAAGGCGGGATCGACACGCCGCGCGGACGGATCGAAAGCTCATGGAAAAAAGAAGAAGGACAGACCCTTTACAGGGTCCGGATCCCGGCTAACACGACCTGTACCTTGATTCTGGGTGATGAGAAAATGGAACTCGGAAGCGGAATTTACGAATTCCGGAGATAAAGTGGGCAGATGGAAAGGATGATGACCGAATGCAGGAGAAGAATCATGTAACAAGATCGGCTTCAA
>CACZQU010000150.1 GCA_902783305.1 uncultured Lachnospiraceae bacterium
CATCGAGCTTCACCGGCCTTACATTGACACCGTGACGATTCCCTGCCCAAAATGCGGCGGTACCATGAAGAGGGTACCGGAGGTAATTGACTGCTGGTTTGATTCCGGTGCGATGCCTTTTGCCCAGCATCACTATCCATTTGAAAATCAGGAACTGTTTGAACAGCAGTTTCCGGCGGACTTCATCTCCGAGGCGGTAGATCAGACCAGAGGATGGTTCTATTCCCTTCTGGCGGAGTCCACGATCCTGTTTAATCAGTCCCCATACAAAAATGTTATTGTACTTGGACATGTCCAGGATGAAAACGGGCAGAAGATGAGTAAATCCAAAGGCAATGCCGTGGATCCCTTTGATGCCCTGGAGAAATACGGGGCGGATGCCATCCGCTGGTATTTCTATATCAATTCCGCTCCATGGCTGCCCAACCGCTTCCATGGAAAGGCCGTTCTGGAAGGCCAGAGAAAATTCATGAGCACATTGTGGAATACCTATGCCTTCTTTGTGCTCTACGCAAATATTGATCAGTTTGACGCAACGAAGTATACGCTGGACTATGAAAAGCTTCCGGTGATGGATAAATGGCTGCTCAGCAAGCTCAATACCCTGATCCATACCGTGGATGAGGATCTTGAGAATTACCGGATTCCGGAGAGCGCCAGGGCGCTTCAGTCCTTTGTGGAGGATATGAGCAACTGGTACGTGCGCCGGTGCCGTGAGAGGTACTGGGCTAAGGGAATGGAACAGGACAAGATCAATGCCTATATGACCCTGTATACCGCCCTTGTCACGGTGGCCAAGCTGGCAGCTCCGCTGATTCCGTTCATGACGGAGGATATCTATCAGAATCTGGTCCGCTCAATCGACAAGGACGCTCCGGAAAGCATTCATCTTTGTGATTATCCTGTGGCTGATGATGCCTGGATCGACAAAGATCTGGAAGCGGATATGGCACAGGTACTGGAGGCTGTCGTCCTCGGACGGGCCTGCCGCAATACGGCAAATATCAAAAACCGCCAGCCTCTGGCCAGGATGTTTATCAAAGCCGCCAAGCAGCTGGATTCCTATTTCACACAGATTATCGCTCAGGAGCTTAATGTAAAAGAGATTTCTTATGCGGATGATGTGGAAGCCTTCATTTCTTATTCCTTCAAGCCGCAGCTTCGCACGGTCGGCCCTAAATTCGGGAAGCTCCTTGGCCGGATCAAAACGGCACTTGCCGAGGTGAACGGCAGCCAGGCGATGAACGAACTGAAGTCAGAAGGAGTGCTGACGCTGGATCTTGACGGAACAAAGGTGGAGCTGACCCAGGAAGATCTTCTGATTGAAACCGCTCAGACAGAGGGATTTGTCACGGAGCAGTCCCAGAATACGGCCGCGGTTCTTGACACCCGGCTTACCCCGGAACTGGTGACAGAGGGCTTTGTCCGCGAAATCATCAGCAAGGTGCAGACCATGCGTAAGGAAGCCGGCTTTGAGGTCATGGACCGGATTGTTTTGTATGCAAAGGAAAATGCGAAAATTCTGGATGTAATTCAGGCACACGAGGATGAGATCCGGCAGGAGGTTCTGGCTGACGAGATCGTGCTCGGGGAAACAGACGGATACGAAAAAGAATGGAACATCAACGGTGAGTACGTGGTTCTGGGTGTGCGCAGACAACAGGAGGAAAATGCATGATCGATAAACAGTTTAAGAAAGAACGCTTTATAGAATCTGTCCGGGAAAACGTCAAGTTTCTTTACCGGAAAAAGCTTGAGGAAGCGACGGACCAGCAGCTGTTCCAGGCTGTCTGTTATACCGTCAAGGACGTTATTATTGACAACTGGCTGGAATCCCAGAATGCTTTTGATGAGCAGGATCCCAAAATTGTCTATTATATGTCCATGGAATTCCTGATGGGCCGTGCTCTGGGCAACAACCTGATTAACCTCGGAGCATACTCAGAGGTCAGGGACGCGCTTAATGAGCTGGGAGTGGACCTGAACCTTCTCGAGGACCAGGAACCGGATCCTGCTCTGGGCAACGGCGGTCTGGGAAGGCTTGCGGCCTGTTTCCTGGATTCCCTCGCGACCATGAATTACTGCGCGTATGGCTGCGGCATCCGGTATCGTTACGGGATGTTCAAGCAGAAAATCGAAAACGGATTCCAGATTGAGGTTCCGGACAACTGGCTGAAGAATGGTTATCCGTTTGAGCTGCGCCGTCCGGAGTATGCCAAGGAAGTCCATTTCGGCGGATATGTACGGGTTGAGTACGATCCGGAGAAGCGCGAGAACCTCTTCTTCCATGAAGGGTATCAGTCGGTCAGGGCCATTCCCTTTGACATGCCGATCGTCGGCTACAATAATCATATGGTCAACACCCTGAGGATCTGGGATGCGGAGCCCATGGTGGACTTCGGTCTGGATTCCTTTGACAAGGGTGATTACAAAAAAGCAGTGGAGCAGGAGAATCTCGCCCGCAATATCGTTGAGGTTCTCTATCCCAACGACAATCATTATGCCGGCAAGGAGCTGCGCCTGAAGCAGCAGTACTTCTTTGTGTCGGCCTCTCTCCAGGAAGCCATCGCAAAGTACAAAAGAAGTCACAGCGATATCCGCAAGCTTTACGAAAAGGTTGTCTTCCAGATGAATGACACTCATCCTACGGTAGCTGTCGCGGAGCTGATGAGAATCCTGATGGATGAGGAGGGTCTGGGCTGGGATCAGGCCTGGGATGTGACAACAAAGTGCGTGGCCTATACGAACCATACCATTATGTCCGAGGCTCTGGAAAAATGGCCGATCGAGCTTTTCTCCAGGCTTCTGCCGCGTGTTTATCAGATCATTGAGGAGATTAACCGCCGCTTTATCCTGCAGATCCAGGAAAAGTATCCGAATAATTATGACAAAATCCGCAAGATGGCTATCATTTATGACGGACAGATCAAGATGGCCCATCTGGCAATCGTTGCGGGATTCTCAGTCAATGGTGTGGCAAGGCTTCACACAGAGATCCTCAAGAACCAGGAGCTTCATGATTTCTTTGAGATGATGCCGGAAAAATTCAACAACAAGACCAACGGCATCACCTAGAGAAGATTCCTTCTTCATGGAAATCCGCTGCTGGCGGACTGGGTCACGGATCATATCGGGCCGGACTGGATCACGGATCTTGCCCAGATCAGAAAACTGGCGCTTTACGCGGATGACGAGAGAGCTCAGCAGGAGTTCATGAACATCAAATTCCGCAACAAGCAGAGACTGGCAAAGTATATTCTGGAGCACAACGGAATTGAGGTTGATCCTCACTCGATTTTTGATGTTCAGGTCAAGAGACTGCATGAGTACAAGCGGCAGCTGCTCAATATCATGCATGTGATTTATCTGTACAATCAGATCAAGGAGCATCCGGAGCTTGATTTTTATCCGAGAACCTTTATCTTCGGGGCAAAGGCATCCGCCGGCTATGAGCGCGCAAAGAAAATCATCAAGCTGATTAATTCGGTCGGGGACGTGGTAAACAATGATCCTTCCGTGAACAAGAAGCTGAAGGTTGTCTTCATCGAAAACTACCGGGTTTCCAACGCGGAGATGATTTTTGCCGCTGCTGATGTCTCCGAACAGATTTCCACAGCCAGCAAGGAAGCCTCCGGAACAGGCAACATGAAATTTATGCTGAACGGTGCGGTGACGCTGGGAACAATGGATGGCGCCAATGTGGAAATGGTAGAAGAAGTCGGCTCCGACAATGCGTTCATTTTCGGCCTCAGGTCTGAAGAGGTGATTGATTTTGAACGCAACGGCGGGTATGACCCCAATGTGATCTACAACACGGATTCGGAAATCCGTCAGGTTCTCATGCAGCTCATCAACGGAACCTTCTCACAGGATACGGATCTTTTCCGCGACCTGTACGATTCTCTGCTGACCAACCGGTATTCGGAAAGACCCGATCAGTATTTCATTCTTGCGGATTTCCGCTCCTATGCCCAGGCGCAGAAAAACGTGGAGGACGCTTACCGGGATACCAGACGCTGGGCAAGGATGGCTTTGCTGAATACCGCCTGCAGCGGCAAATTCACGTCCGACAGGACCATCAGGGAATATGTGGATGAGATCTGGCATCTCGACAGAGTAGAAGTGAAGAAAGACTGAGAGCATAATTATTGTAATGATTCAGTTTCTTCCCTCCCATCATTCTACCATCTGCTCATACGGCGCTGTTCCTCTCCGCTGAAATGAGCCGGATACCTCATGATGGGAGGTGACATGAAAGGAGGCAATTATGGATTTACTGGATATGCTTGGGAATTCAATGCTGACAGACTCTTCTCTCAAAGCGATCAGCGGCAAGACAGGAGCCACCGAGGATCAGTCCAAGGCGTTTGTGGCTTCCGCCATCCCTGTCCTTTTAAAGAGTATGACCGAGAACGCTTCCTCTGAAGAGGGTGCCAGGTCTCTTCGTTCTGCCCTGGATCAGCATACCAATACCGGTATGCTTGACCGCCAGATCGAGGATGCGGATATGGAAGACGGCAGCAAGATCGTCCGCCACATCCTTGGCGATAAATCAGATCATGTGGTACAGGCTCTGGCCGCTGAGACCAATATGAGCCAGGAGCAGGTTACCCGTGGTCTGGGAAGTCTTGCGCCCGCTCTTTTAAGCGTTCTTTTTGCGGCACTGAAGGCATATGCGAAAAAGCCGAATAATTCCGGAGGCTTTGACTTATCCGACCTTCTGGGAATGTTCGGCGGCAGTACTAATCAGTCACCCTACGGCAGTATCCTGGGAAGTCTTCTTGGAATGGGCGGAAATACTCAGAATACACCGTCTCTGGGCGCCAGCCTTTTAGGCGGCCTTCTGGGCGGCCAGAGCCAGCAGTCAGCTCCTTCTCTGGGCGGAAGTCTCCTTTCCGGCCTTCTGCAGGGAGGAAATCAGAATTCCGGGCAGGGACTGGGCTCGATGCTGGGCTCGCTGTTTGGCAGCGCTCCTGCGCAGAATAATGCCGGCTCCTTCAGCGGGATGGATCTTCTGAACCTCCTGAATGCCCTGAAATAATCGGAGAACAAAAAGGATGCGTAATTATTCAGTCAGGCTGAACAGTTACGCATCGGGCGTGGCGCTTACGCGCATTCCGAGTGCGCCCCATGCCTGACTGCCAATGCTTTTGCACGTCTCGCGCAGCAAGCTCGCGCGAGGCTGACTGAATAGTGACAAGGATTCAGATGAAAACAAAAAGAGTCCGCGAAAACCTTCTGGTTTTCGCGGACTCTTTTTTCTGCCTGCCGCAGACAGGAGACTTCAGAGATTCGTTTCCCTGATGAAGGTCTCCAGGTTCCGGCAGATCCCTGTGAGGCAGCGATAGAATATCTGACGCGTTTCAGGCGTCATGAAATGGCCGCCTTCCTCCACAACGGTTTGCACCGTCTGCTCCAGAGCCCTGAAAACGCGGCTTCCGGTTTCCGTCAGACAGATCTTTGCCCGGTAGTGGGATCCGCTTGGGGATTCGAACCGGACATAATCGTTCTTCATCATATCCTGAACCGAACGGGAAACAGCAGCCTTGTCTTCGCCGCACAGGTCGGAGAGCTCGGAAAGGGTCATGCCCTCTTCTGAACGGCCCAGCTGATAGAGACAGTTCATGGTAGCTCCTTTGAGCCCGAATTCCTCTACTGCCATTGTCCGGATCTTCTGGATGCAGTGCATCAGCCCGGTAATCGTGCGGGTGAACAGTACATAACGCTTGTCGAAATCCTCGAAGCATTCCTCCTGGTCCTTAGTATTATCCATGAAGCTTACTCTTCCTTCCTGTGGAAGCCGAACCCGCATAAGGAAAAGAATTCAGGTCCGGTATGAACGCCGATAATGGGTGTCTGACAGATGGTTTCGACGATGGTTTCAGGCCCGGCCGCAGCCTGCACCAGAGCCTTTAACTTCTCTGCTTCTTCGTAGAGATACGAATGGGAGATGTAGATGACCTTTGGCGTGTCCGGAACACCGCATTCATGAACATAGGAGCGGATCATATTTTTCCAGGCGGCATTCATTCCGCGGGCTTTTGCGGTGACCTGAAGCTTTCCTTCGTCGTCAATGACCAGAACCGGTTTGATATTCAGCATGCCTCCGATCAGAGCGACCGCGGCGGAGACCCTTCCACCCTTATGCAGGTAATCCAGATCTCCCACGGTAAAACGATGACACATATAGATGGATTTTTCTTTCATCCAGGCGGCATTTTCCTCTATGGACATTCCCTTTGCCCGGTTGAGACAGGCGGTATACACCAGGACGCCCAGACCTGCTGTGGCGGAGAGCGTATCAATGACGCATATCTTCCGGTCAGGATAATCCTCCTTCAGCTGGCTGGCGGCATTTACCGCGTTTTCCCATGTCGCTGACAGGCCGGAGGAGAAGGTGAGACAGAGAATGTCCCGGCCTTCTTCAAGATCTCTGGTCCATGCTTCGATATAACGGAAAGGAGTAATCTGTGAGGTATGGACATCAGCGCCTTGCCTCTGCGCCTCATAAAGCTCTTTACAATAGCGGTCCCGATCCGAAGCCTTGGTATCAAAGGTCACGGTTTTGCCATTGATCAGATAATCCATCGGGATGATCCGGATATCGTATTCTTCATAAATGTGGGAAGGAAGGTCAGCCGCTGAATCCGTGTATATCAAATATTCTTCCATAGATAGTCTCCTCAGATCGCTTGATCTAGAATGTTGGGTCACTGTAGAGCCATGAAGCCTCCGATTTTCTGCCTGCAGCAAATCGGAGGGCTGACGTTGGGAGTCAGGTGCCGGAATTATGGAAAAATCCGAATGAAAGCGGGCTGCCCATTCAGATTATTCTGTATTTTCGGCGCATACCTTTACAGCGCTAATGTTGACGTCTCAAAATCAGTGATCTCCATTCTATCTCATTTATGCAGAGTTGTCAATGAGTCATGGGGATGTCACTGGGTGTCATTGGGGACGGTTCTCGTTGACACCTTGACTTTCCTTGCGTACATGTGGTAGTGGTGATATAATAAATCTCTGCAGTATCTTTACAAGGTCTTTCTTTACGGAGAAAACCTGAAAATCAGAAAAGATTGGAGAAAGAG
>CACZQU010000151.1 GCA_902783305.1 uncultured Lachnospiraceae bacterium
ACACCTCCTCTCCATCCAGCGCAGCCCTCCGCATCCTGTGTAATGTATCACAATGTAAATCCCAGACCTTCAACATGATCACCTCACCAATTGTAAACAGTTACTGAAAACGATATATCAGAAATGATACATCACAACGGCCATGAATGTCAATCACCCACTCACGAAGTACCGACGCCTGCGGATGTCCGTCTCCAGGGTACCATTCACCTCGCGCGCGGAGGAGGTGTCCGTGAACTGCTGCGAAGGCCGGCATATGAAAAAATTCTCGCATTTCACACTGAAATATGATATCCTGTGAAGAACAGAAAAAACTGTCTCTGCCTGACACATTCTGACAGGATTTCAGCATAAGGAGGATTGCCATGTCCATCTTGGTAACAGGAGGCGCCGGTTATATCGGCAGCCATACAGTAGTAGAGCTTCAAAACGCGGGATATGATGTTGTCGTCATCGACAATCTGAGCAATTCCAGCGAAAAGTCTCTGAAAAGAGTGGAAGCCATCACCGGAAAACCGGTGAAATTTTATAAGGCGGATATCCTGGACAGGGAAGCGCTGGAAGAGATCTTTTCCAAAGAAAAACTGGATTCCTGCATTCATTTCGCCGGGCTGAAGGCTGTCGGAGAATCCGTGGCAAAGCCGTGGGAATATTACAACAACAATATCACCGGGACGCTGACTCTCGTGGATGTGATGAGAAAGCATGATGTGAAAAACATCATTTTTTCCTCCTCCGCCACAGTTTACGGTAATCCGGCTCAGATTCCCATCACGGAAGAATGCCCGAAGGGACAGTGTACCAACCCCTACGGATGGACAAAATCCATGCTGGAGCAGATTCTTTCCGACATCCAGAAAGCGGATCCGCAGTGGAACGTCGTTCTGCTCCGTTATTTTAATCCCATCGGTGCCCACAAGAGCGGTACCATCGGTGAGAATCCCAATGGAATCCCGAACAACCTGATGCCTTATATCACTCAGGTTGCGGTGGGCAAGCTGCCTCAGCTCGGCGTATTTGGAAATGATTACGACACTCCGGACGGAACCGGTGTACGCGATTACATCCATGTAGTGGACCTGGCGAAGGGGCACGTGAAGGCCTTACGGAAAATCGAGGAAAAATCAGGGTTAAGCATTTACAATCTGGGAACCGGTGTCGGCTACAGCGTTCTGGACATCATCAGGAATTTTGAAGAAGCGACAGGAGTCAGAATTCCTTATGTGATCAAGGACCGCCGTCCGGGAGATATCGCAACCTGCTATTCCGACGCTTCCAAGGCAGAAAAGGAGCTGGGCTGGAAGGCTCAGTTTGGTATCCGGGAGATGTGCGAGGATTCCTGGAGATGGCAGTCCTCCAACCCGAACGGATACGAGGATTGAATATCGTTGATGTACATGTCAACAGCCTCAGATTTGCTGCAGCCGGCAAATCTGAGGCTGTGTGATTTATACTCGCGTAAAACAGATATTCCATCCGTTTTGTTCACGGGTATCTGTGAAAATCTTACAAAAAGGAGCATTCAAAAAAGATGAGACATTTCAGAAAACACATCGGCAGGTCAGGAAAAACGGAGAACCGGAACC
Organism: uncultured Lachnospiraceae bacterium; assembly: GCA_902783305.1. GTDB lineage: Bacteria > Bacillota > Clostridia > Lachnospirales > Lachnospiraceae > Blautia_A. The sequence goes on from CACZQU010000151.1 coordinate 1,587, forward strand.
GTATATCCCTTCCTTCTGTTTTTATCCTGAAGTGCTGGATCATTGCCCTTCTTCTCTTCTTTCTGCTTCTGCTCCTGAACACATCCAGAAGCTTTCCGGTTTCCTCCAAAAAGGCAGAGAGCATCCCCGGCATACCGCTCGTGAAGGAAGAGGAGCACGGAATATCCGTACAGGCAGACAGGACAGGTGCCCACCGCATCAGGGCTGAAAGCACTTCGGCTATGCCGTCGGGTGGGGTAAGCAGTGAGTCTTCCGGGAACACTGCCGGAGAAATCCTCACTCCCGCAGATGCAGCTTCTCTGACTCCTGATCAGGTTTACACCTTTCTTCAGGGACCCAAGGCCTGGAATTCCCGGACAGACTGGTCCGGTTCCTGGTGCGAGCTTGTATTGGCGGATCAGAAATTCAGCGTTTTCGGCTGTGGTCTGTGTGACCTGGCAAATATCTACAGTACCCTCACGGCTTATGACTGTTCTCCCGTGGACATGTTTTATTATGCCAGGGAAGTCTCCGGATATCAGCCGGTCAGCGGGTATGGAGCTATCGACTGGCCGGATCTGAAAAAAACGCTCCAAACCACCGGCATCTACAGTGAGCTCGGCAAAAAGCCAGATTCCTATGAAGAGTTCCAGTCCCGGATCGCCGGGTCCTTTTGCTCCATCGTTCTGGTTTCCAGCTATAACGACAGCAGCTACTGGCCGAATTCGGAAGGGCATTATGTCAATCTCTGGCTTTACGATGCCGGTGATGACACCGTTTTTCTGGCGGATTCCGGAAATCCGGATCATAACCGTCAGCGAATCCCTCTTCGATATGTGTACAGCGCCCTGAAAACAGCAGCCGACTATCAGTATCTGCTGGTTACCGGAGTGAACGAAAAGGCGAATGCCTGGAAGCATGACGGGATCAGTCTCCAGTGGAAAAAGCCGTCATATCTTCACTAAGGATCTGTGCATAAATAACCTATACATCTGACTTGTCTAAATCCGCCCAAGCTGCGTTGGTCTCGTCTTCCGACTCGGTCGGCGCTAAACGAGTGCCACCGGCACTCAGCGCCGTCAATCGTCGATGCCCGCATCGACTCATTCCTCC
>CACZQU010000152.1 GCA_902783305.1 uncultured Lachnospiraceae bacterium
ACTACTCTGCTTTTGATCATTCAGGCATTGCTTCCCCGGTTAACAGATTTCATCACATCTACAGTAAAATAGTTCTGCGCCATACAGGTCTTTTTCTTTCTTTTCTCTATCCGTACAGAACCGTCTTCCCTTCGGGTCACCACCATATCGTCGGGGATCTCCTGATCATACACGACCGCATCAACGCCTATCGAAACGCCATTTCCGATCCGCTTATTCCCGATGACTTTCGCACCTGCGCCCAAAAACAGTCCCTGTCCGATGCTGGGCGCCGTTTCCCCATTCGGTCCCTCTGCTGTATTGACCGTGACATTCTGGAACACTACCATAAAATTGTGATAGTCAGCATTTCCCAGGATCGTACCCACGGGATGTGCGAGGAAGAAAATATCCGGCAGCTTTCCCTTATAAGAAAAAAACATCCCGTTCAATGCCTTGTTAAGGCCGATCAGTTTATCGCACAAAACACGGTTCTGTGAGTCCTTCCAGAGACTGTTGGAGAAAAAGTACAGAAACTGTGCGTACTGGTCAGAATGCATATAGGAAAAATAAGTCTGCTTTCCATCGTTGTATGCGGGAAATGAGATATGGCTGAAGCAGTATTCCAGTCTCTGAAGCCCCAGCTCAAATGCCCGGTCTACGTCCGCTCCTTCCAGCCTGTATCCATCGGGAAAAAAGTGGTCCAACTGCCTGGCCAGATACGCTTTCAGTTCATCCGCCGGGATCGATAATTGCATAGTCAGTCATCCTCTTCCGTATCATCATCAAAATTGAGCCGTTCTTCTTCAACGACCAGCGGTCTCCCCATCTGCCTTGTCAGGATCTCCCCGATATACTCCCCGAGGATCCCGATCGTGATAAGTTGTATGCCGCTCAGGAAGAAGAACCCGATCACAAGCGGTGCGAGGCCAATATTAAAACTGTTCCAGAAAATGACCTTCAGCAGAAAATAAATAACCGCAACTGCGAAACTGCCTATCGCAAAGATAAAGCCAAGATACGAGGCGATCTCCAGAGGAACCCTTGACGTCGTGACAAGAGATGTGATCGCCACATGTACATAGCGAATGAAATTATAACTGGATTTCCCGCTCTTCCTCGGCGGCTGATAATACTGGACCAGATCTACCGGATACCCGAATTCCCCGATCAGATTCCTGAAATTCGGACTCGGATCGCTCATGCTGCGGAACAGGTCCAGAACCTCTTTGTCATACAGACCGTATCCCGTAACGTTTTCATACTGCTTGGATTCCGCAAGATCCTTTACGACTTTGTAGTACTGCCGCCTGCAAAAAGCGATGAACCCTTTTTCTGCAGTCCCTTCCTTCTGTCCCCATACGACCTTGTGTCCCTGCTCCCAGCGGTGCACGAATTCGGGGATCAGTTCCGGCGGATCCTGAAAGTCACAGGCAAAACAGATAGAGCAGTCGCCGCTTGTCTGGAAGAAGCCGTAACTGCCCGACCGTGAAGGCCCGAAATTACGCAGGTTGAAGATCACCTTTACGCGCTTGTCTTCCCGGGCGATCTTTCTCAGGATGTCTCTGGTATGGTCTGTAGAACAATTGTCTATAAAAATGTATTCATAATCATATTCCGGAAGCTGTTTCATCACCTTCGTGACGGTCTCATACATTTCATAGACATTCCCCTCCTCGTTGTAACAGGGGGTGAATAGACTAATCTTTTTCATGCCGCATTATCACCTTGCCTTAAACGCCCAAGCGTTCCATCATCGATTCCATCTCGTTAAACTGTCCCATATCCATCCATGCCTTTTCTGATATCGGGAATACGCCGACGTTTTTTCCTCCGTCCATGCAGCGCCTTGCAATGTCAGGCAGGTGGATATACTCATCTTCTTTCAGCTGGTCGATCACATCCGGTTCCAGAACGTATACGCCGGTATTCGTCAGGAAGGAAAACTCCGGCTTCTCCTTCATATCACGCACCCTGCCGGTCTCATCCGCTTCGATCGTACCGTATGGGATCACGATATCCTTCATTGCGCAGATAAATGTGATCATGTTATTTTTCTGCCGGTGCGTCTGGTATACGCATTCCAGGTCCGCGTTCAAAAGGATATCGCAGTTTGACACGAAAAAGGTCCGGTCCACGATCCCCTTGAGATATGCAAGACCGCCTCCCGTACCCAGGAACTTCTCTTCCCTGATAAATGTCAGATTGTAGTTCTTGTCGATCTCCTGAAAATACGCTTTGATCATTTCCGCTTTATGGTTCAGGATCAGATAAAAATCAGAACAGCCAAATTTGCGGAAGCAGTCAATAATCCGCTCCGTTATCGTAACATCGCCGATCGGGATCAGGGCTTTCGGCAGGATCTTCGTATAAGGATACAGCCTTGTCCCTTTCCCGCCGGCCATTATCACTACCGGCACATCCTTCAGCGCGTCAGAAAACTGGTCTCCGTTCTCCTCGTCCCCGATGACATCCACCACGATCCTTTTCTCATCTACGATCGGATAGATGATCAGTTTTTTTCCGTAGTTTTCCGCCTCCAGCCGGGAAGAGAACACCTTTGGAAAACGATTCATCGCGGTCTGGATATTCGCATTCAGAACGCCTCCGCGCAGGAAATAGTAGCGCATATCTCCCAGGGTGAAGATCCCGAGCAGTTTTCTGTTCTCCTCGGCGACGATCACCGCCTTGAGTATATTGTCTTCCATGTAAGCCACAACTTCCTTCACCGTCTGGTGCGGACTTACAAAATATTTATTCTGCATAAATGCCTCCAGCTACTGAAGCGCTGTTTTCATCACATCCAGCGCATGTCTGATGTCATTCCCGGAGGGTTCTGCGCCGTTGCAAAACTGTATGAAATGATCCATCTCGCGCAGATACATTTCGTTCAGATCTTCCTCCAGCTGCGCGGATATCATCCCGTCCGTCCGGATTGTCTGATGGACCAGGTCGAATTCATACAGGTGCCGGTCCGTCCGAAGCTCCAGTGTCCGCGTTCTGCTGCGGCCAAAATAATCAAGGTGCAGCTCCACGATCTTTCCCGGATACTGCGCAATATATACAGCCAGATCCTCGCTGTCAATCTCAAGAGCCGAGTATGTTCCCGAGAAGCTCCGCACCTTCTCGGGGAACCCAAACAGAGCGGTCAGGTAATCCCATTCATGGATGATATCCAGCCGGACTCCGCCGCCCTGTTCCCTGTGTGCACTGTATGTCTTCCTGTAATCGGTCCCTTTTCTCCAGTCCGGCAGATAGGAGGAGCTGATCGCCCGTGCCGATAATACTGCTTCCGACCGGACAATACGCTCAGCTTCCAGCAATACCCCGGTGTAGCGCAGCGGACATGCCACATAGCTTTTTTTGTCCGGGCGGTCAAACGGAGAGATGTCCGCATCCACATTGTCAAATACCGGCTTTTCGATAAAAAAACTGTCTGAAAACGCGTACGCCGTTTTCAGGGTCCGGTAGTGAAGATGCGTTGGATTTGTAATAAATACAGCATCATAATGCCGGTCCAGTTTATCCCAGGAATCCGCAATATGACCGATCCTGCGCCGGATGTCTTCATCAAGCGGCCGGTCAGTCGACTTTAAAAGATGGATCGTCAGTTCCATCTCTCTTCTGTGCGCGATCTCACAGAGATTCCGTATATGCCTCTGCCCGATCGAACCGGCTCCGACAAAACACACTTTCATCGTGCGCATTCCTCCTCTCTGTCAACTCAACGCAGTGTCTCCATAGCCTTCGCAAAGCTGTATCTTGTCATGTCCTTTTTCCCTGTCGTCACTTCATGGAAAAAGGCTGCGATCTCATCCATATACGCATTTTCAATGATATTATCGCAGTACCGGCTGTCCTTCTCGACCCGTTCGTATGTGTCGATCCTGTTCATAACCTTCCTGTCGGCATCATATTCCATAAGGGAATCCGGGGTCCCCTCCCAGAAAAGGTGTACCTGTCCGCCAAATATCTCCAGACTTCTCCTTGCCTTTCTTGAGA
>CACZQU010000153.1 GCA_902783305.1 uncultured Lachnospiraceae bacterium
GGATAAGTCAGAGCGTTTTCCTCTGACTGACCTGTAAAAGGAGGAACCCTCATGGAATTTAATCTACGCAAGGATAGCAAACGGATTGTGGTGATCATCCTGTGTTCCATCGTCATGGCTCTCAACATCAAGATTTTTGTCCGTACCGGCGGGTTGTATCCCGGAGGCGCTACGGGGCTCACCATTCTGATCCAGCGGGTGGCATTCACGTATTTCCATATCGAGCTCCCCTACACCCTCGTCAATATTCTGCTGAACGCGTTTCCCATTTACATCGGCTTCCGCTATATCGGTAAAAAATTCACGCTTTATTCCTGTCTGATGATCGTGCTGTCCGGTTTCCTGACAGACCTGATTCCCGGTTATGTCCTGACCGAGGATATCCTGCTGATCAGCATCTTCGGCGGCATGATCAATGGATTTGTCATCAGCATGTGCCTTCTCGTGGACGCTACCACCGGAGGAACAGATTTTATCGGAATTTATCTCTCCCGGAAAAAAGGAGTGGATTCCTTCCATCTGGTGCTGATCATCAATGCGGTTATCCTTCTTTTGTCCGGCCTTTTGTTCGGCTGGGACAAAGCCCTCTATTCTATCATTTATCAGTATACGACCACTGTTGTACTCCACACCCTGTACCGCATGTATCAGCAGGATACCCTGCTGGTGGTTACCAACTCCCCGCAGGAAGTCTGTGACGCCATCTACTCGGTCAGCCATCACGGGGCGACGATCCTTGAGGGAGAGGGTTCCCATGACCACTGCGAGAGAAGAGTTGTGTACTCTGTCGTGTCCAGTGCGCAGACCCGGCAGGTGATCCACGTCATCCGGGAAATCGATGATCATGCTTTCATCAACCACCTGAAAACCCAGGAGATTTCCGGCCGTTTCTATCAGCCGCCCAAGGATTGACAGCCGGATACCTTTTGCAACCGCTAAGTGGTGAATTACGGAATCCGCATCAAAAGGATTCCGTCAGATCCAAACCTGTGCTTATCGATGAGGAGCTGTTTTCATGGATATTCTCACCAGAATCAAAACGAATCTCTCCACGGTCATGATCGGCAACACCCATGTCATTGACCTTCTTCTTGCCTCCCTGGCCGCAAACGGCCACGTCCTTCTGGAGGATGTTCCCGGCACCGGCAAGACCGTGCTGGCAAAAGCGATCGCACGGTCTGTCGGACTCGAATTCGGAAGAATCCAGTTTACGCCGGATCTCCTTCCCAGTGATGTCGTCGGATTAAACTATTTTCATCAGACGAAGGAGCGGTTTGTGTTTCGAAAAGGGCCTGTCTTCGCCGGGCTTTTACTGGCGGACGAAATCAACCGGGCGACGCCACGCACGCAGTCCGCTCTCCTGGAATGTATGCAGGAGCGTCAGGTTACGGTGGACGGGGAAACCCGGGTGCTTTCCTCTCCCTTCTTCGTCATCGCGACACAGAATCCGGTAGAGACATTAGGCTGCTTTCCTCTTCCGGAAGCCCAGCTCGACCGTTTTCTCATGAAAATATCGATGGAAAAGCTCTCCCTGGATGAGGAGTGCAGGCTGATCGACCGCTTTATCGAGGACGAACCTCTCCTGGCTTTAGATGCTGTTGCCGGCGCCGACGAAATCCTGCAGCTTCAGGAGCAGTGCCGTAAGGTCTATATTCATCCCGACCTGCGCCGTTACCTTGCCCGGCTCGTACAGAGCACCCGCTCCCTGTCTCCATCCGGAATCCGTGAAGGTGTCAGTCCCAGAGGAACCCTGTCCCTGATGCGGGCTTCACAGGGATATGCCCTGATCCAGGGCAGGGATTTCCTGGTCCCTGAAGACATCCACGCCGTCGCGGTGCCTGTGCTCGCCCACAGAATGCTGTCTGTAGATGTCGTTGAACAGGCCCGGCAGGAAAAAATCCGAAATCTGCTGCATTCCGTGCCGGTTCCCACGGAGGATTGGAAAAAGCCATGATCGGCCTGTTATTTTTTCTGCTCTTTCTTTTCCTTTGGGTCTTTCAGGCGGTTTATCGCCGGATCTGGTACAAAGACCTGACGCTCACCTTGCGTTTCGGTGAACCCGCCGTGTTCGCCGGAGGTAAAGCCAGCCTTCAGGAGATCATCGAAAACCGCAAACGTTTTCCGGTTCCTGTGCTTGAGGCCGGTTTCCGGATCCGGAAGGGCATTCAGTTTGAGGACGAGACCAATACCACGACCAGCGACTACCTCTATAAGCGGGACATCTTTTCCCTTCTGGGCCGGGAGCAGATCACCCGGACACACACCCTGGAATGCCCCCGCCGGGGACATTATACCTTTTCCCAGGTTACCCTGGTCTCCTACTCCATCCTTCACACCCGCCGGTATATCCGGGAAGCATCTTCCGATGCCTCCCTGTACGTCTATGCGGGAAGGACACAGCTCTCCGGAATCCTTCCCGCCCTGGACAGGATCCTTGGTGAAATCGAAAGCACACGGAAACTATATGAGGATCCTTTTTCCTTCTCCCTGATCCGGCCCTATACCATCCAGGATCCCATGAAAACCATCAACTGGAAGGCATCCGCCAAAGCCATGGAGCTGATGGTCAACACCTATTCTTCTGTCCGTTCCCACCGTTTCAGGATCTTTCTGGATGTCAGCGATCCCCTCATCATCCGGCAGGAGCCTCTGACAGAGGAAAGCATCCGTCTCGCGGCAACCTTAAGCTCCCGGCTTCTCGGACAGAACCAGTCCGTGAGCTTTTGTGTCAACGCCTGCCCAAAGGACGAGGATCGTCCCTTCTTCCTTCCCGAAGCCAGGGGAGCCGGTCAGGCCTGCCGGATCGAGCAGTTTCTGACAACAGATTTTGCCAAAGCCCGGCTGACGGATTTCGCGGCACTGGTACGGGATGTGACAAAGAGGACTTCCTGTGACACACCCTTCACAGAGCCCGAAATCCCGCTGTTCATCTCCAAAAACGCGGACAGCTCCCTTCAGGAGCAGCTCCTTGCGGCCATCGGCCCAAAGGTGACAGGCATCTGGATCATTCCCGTTTATGCTCACGAATCTCTCCCCATCCCTGAGTGCGGTTCTCTCCGTCTGATTCCCAAAGAGGTATCATAAAATGCAAAGTCAACAGACCAAACGGTGGAATGATCTGGCCCGGTGGATCCTCATCACGCTGCTTTTCTCCCTTCTTCTTCCCGCAGGGTATTCCCTGCTTTCAGACCGCCTGGATACGGAAATTCCCGCCCTTTTTTTCGCCGGATGGCTCCTGCTGCCGTTTATCGCCCTGATCCGGCTTCTCGCAGAACGTGCCCGATATTATAGCCAATATCTTGCCGGCTGTGCTGCTGTTCTGGGCCTGTCTGCCCTCACCTGGACACTTCCTGCCGCCCTCATCCGCTCCGGAGCCTTCGGTCTGGGCTCACGGATCGCGCTTACAGCAGAGCTGGTCATCATCGCTTTGGACGCGGAAGGAATCCGGAGAAATGAAATCCTCCGGAAAAAAGCGCTGAAGGAACAGGATATCTCCTGGCAGGATCACCCCTCCTTCCTGGAAAATCCCCCTCCTGTCCTGGCAGTCGTTCCGGCAGCGGTTTACCTGCTGGGTCTTTGTGTATCCTGCCCTGTCCTGTGTACCATAGCGCTGGCGGACAGCTTCGCTTATCTTCTCCTGTCCCTGGCACTGCACAGTTCTGTCGCGAGGGAGAACTATCTGGCAGACGCCTCCTATATCCGCCACATTCCCGTAAAGAGAATAAGGGCCGTAAGCTTTGGATTCACCACTGTTTTTCTTCTCCTGATGGCGTTTGTCCTCCTCCCTTCCTTTCTGGCCGGAGGCCATCGCCGTTATATCGACATCCGGGTCATGGAGCTTCTCCCTGTTCCGGAAAAGGAAAAACCCTTTTTCTTCGTGGAGAGCACCCTCGACCCGGAGCTTTGGGATGAGCTTGGGCAGCTGTACGGCCGCGGCAGCACCCCATCCGCGGCAGGAAATGTGATTTTCTTCGTCATAGCCCTCACCTGCGGCTTGCTCATGATCTGGATCCTGCTGCGGGCGCTGAAGTCTTATTTTCTGGAATTCCGGGATCAGCCAGACGGCATCGACCTCGCCGTCTCCCTGAAGGATGAACCTGTCCCCGCCGGAAAAATAAGACGTCAGAAAAAGAGCCGGGAACCCCTATCCGAAAGAGAACAGATCCGGAAACGATACCGCACCCTCATCCGCAAACGCCGCGCCGGTCTTCCCGCTCCCTGGGAAACCCCCACGCAGATCGAAGAAGCCGCCGGATTCCGCGAACTGCCGGAAGGGAAGGTGATTCACGAAGAATACGAAAAAGCACGATACCGGCGCTGAGGGCCTCGTTCCGGCTTTCCCTGTTATTCCATTGACATACTATGAATATCTGTTATATAATGACATTGTTTGTTTA
>CACZQU010000154.1 GCA_902783305.1 uncultured Lachnospiraceae bacterium
CGCCGGCGTCCTGTCTTCACCGATCGGCAAAGCGGCGCAGAAAAAGCAGTACGGGGCAATCATCCGGAAGAGGCGGATACAAGCCGAATAACACTGTTAACTGGAAAAAGATCAGAGTGCCGACTAATGGATTCCTTTTATATCGCATAAACATATTTGAACACTAATTATGAAATAGATTAGTGTTCATTTTACTTTGTTAAAACAGTTATAAAATCGGGGTAATTCATTGTAGCCTCTTTTCACAGAGAGAATTCTCAACTTGAATCAGCCCTTGAAAAATGATATAGTAAATATAACTAGATAGGGTCTGCTTTTGGTGGTCAGGCTCGGAGAATAAGCAAGGAGCTTTCCATGATAAAGAAAAAAGTAATTGTAATCGGTGGCTGGCCTGCCGGACTGACTGCGGCGTATGAGTTGCTCTCTCAATCCGATGAATATGATGTCCTTCTTCTGGAGGAAAGTAACACTTTTGGCGGTATTTCGCGTACTGTTGCGTACCACGGCAATCGAATGGACATGGGGGGGCATCGCTTCTTCTCTAAGATCCCGGAAGTGAATGACTGGTGGGAGAAAATGCTCCCACTGCAAGGCGAACCTTCTTATGACGATCTTCGGCTGAATCGAGATGTATCGCTTAAAAAAGGAGGGCCTGATCCGGAAAAAACTGATTTCGTTATGCTGCATCGGCATAGGGTTTCCCGGATTTTCTTTGATGGAAAGTTTTACGATTATCCCATTTCCATGAAACCAGAGACATTCCGAAATATGGGTTTTGCCAAAACAATTAAGTGCGGCTTCAGTTATCTTGCTTCCGTTTTTCACAAGCTTCCAGAGAACAATCTTGAGAATTTCTATATCAATAGCTTCGGACGGAGCTTGTATTCCATGTTTTTCGAATACTATACTGAGAACCTTTGGGGCCGTCATCCGAGTGAAATTGATGCCTCATGGGGAGCACAGCGAACCAAAGGTCTGTCTGTTGCAGGTATCTTCAAGGATATCCTGGGCAAGGTCTTTCACGTAAAAAACAGGAAGATCAACACATCACTGTTAGAAGAGTTCAAGTATCCGAAGCTCGGCCCTGGCCAGCTATGGGAAATAACGGCCGAAAAAATTAAGGAGTTAGGGGGAACAATCCTACAGAATGCAAAAGTAATCCGACTGCAACGAAACGGCATACGCATCAACAGCGTGACCTATGTAAAGGACGGCGAGGAATTCATTGCTGAAGCTGATGTTGTGATATCCTCCATGCCATTGCGGGATTTGGTTGACGGAATGAATGACGTTCCGGAAGAGCCTGCCCGAATTGCACATGGTCTCCCATATCGAGATTACATGACGCTGGGCGTGCTAGTCAGAAAGCTTAGTCTGGAAAACAAGACCAATATGAAAACCATCGGTAATATTGTACCGGATTGTTGGGTTTATGTGCAGGACCGAAACGTTAGAATGGGTCGTTTTCAAATATTCAACAACTGGTCACCTTACTTGGTGAGAGATATCGAAAACACGGTTTGGATTGGACTGGAATACTTTTGCAATGATACAGATGAATTCTGGAAACAGAGTGAAGAAGAATTTGCCCGTCTCGGCGTCGAGGAAATGCTTCGTATTGGCTTGATTGCTTCTGCGGATGATGTTCTTGATACGCATATGGAACGTGTCAAGAAGGCGTATCCCGCTTATTTTGATACTTATTCCCAAATTGACAAACTGATTTCCTGGCTGAATACCATCGACAATCTTTACTGTGTTGGACGTAATGGGCAGCATAGGTATAATAATCTGGACCATTCGATGCTGACTTCCTTTGAAGCCATTCGGTGCATTCTTTCCGGAAACCATGACCACACCGCAATTTGGAAGGTGAACACAGAACAGGAATACCACGAGGAGAAGAAGTGAAGCGCAAGTATATGGTGAGACAGAAACAATCGAGAATGATTGCCGGCTATGGCATAAATGAACTTCTGTTTTCTCTCTACACGGCATTTGTCATCTCTGCAGTTTATGAGGCTCAAATAGCAGGAAGACTTGGAAACAGATTGTTGATCCCTTTCTGGCTGCTTTTGTATTTGATTCTGTTTGTTCTCAGTTCCCTCGTCGCACAGCCTCTTCTGTGTAAAGTATCATCTCTCCAAATACATCGGGAGTCGCAGACAGTTTCCAGACGGGAGCAGTATGCATGGGGTTCCTGCCTCTTTATCATTGCCTTTCTAGCAATGATAGTGTGGTATCTGATTTATTATCCCGGCTGGTTTACTGGGGATTCCGAAGACCAACTCAGGCAGGCCATGACGGGAGAGTATAATGATTGGCATCCTGTATTGCAGACTTTTTTTACCTTCACGGTTCCGCTTGCACTTACAGGCGGCTGGAAAGGCTCTATTGTATTGTTCCAGATCTTGGAGTACGCAGCTGCCCTCACCTATATGTGTATGACTTTCCTCCGCTTCGGGAATCGAAAATATGCACTGATCTCTCTGCTTGCTATCGTTATTAATCCGCTTTCCGGGGCGATTGTCAAACAGCCATGGAAAGATATCACCTTTACGATTTTCTGTGTGCTGTTTGCCAGCTTCGCTCTAAGGCTCTGGTTTGAGCCTGATTGGCTGAATAAACCGCACAGAGTTGTTGGCATGGCTACTGTTGCTGTTGCAGCAACCATTGTAAGGCATAACGGTATTCTTTTTACACTGCCAATGCTGCTTGCAGTTCTGTTGCTGACGGCAGAGAATAAACACCGTGCTTTTCTACTTATTTTGTCAGCAATTCTGTTTCTGTTGGTGAAAGGCCCATTTTACTCATTCCTGGAGGTGACAGACCCCGGCAGCCGGAGCATTGAGATACTTGGCCTTCCGATGACCGTAATAGGGGATGTCGTCACACAGGATCCGGAATCACTGGATAAGGAGACGCTGGACTTCGCGTGGTCGGTTGCAGAACCGGAAGCTTGGGAAGAATATTATCGACCTGGAGACTTCAACAGCCTAAAGTTCAGTGAATGCTGCAATACCCAGATTGTCAATGACGCAGGAATCCGGAAAGTTCTCAGCTATATGCTCCGTTGCTTTCGTGCCTCACCGGCAAAAGCCTTCGAAGGCCTTTTAACCTCGACTAATATGGTTTACGCACTCTCTGGCCCAATCAGCTGGACGCCGGCTTTTTTTCCACCAATCGTGTATTCTTTGATTGAGAGCAGCCTGATACGATGGCTTAGCCTCTATATCGGTATTCCAATGTTCTTCTGTATTCTGTTTTCTTTGGGAAGGGCACCCTTGAACTCTGGAGTCAATCGAAAGAAACTGCTTTTTCTTCTGCCGATCCTGATACACAATTTTGGAACTATGTTGCTTCTGACCGGCCCGGATTTTCGCTTTTTCTATTTGACCTACCCCATTACCGCTGTGATTATTTTCCTTATGCTGAGTGAATGGCAGCGAGGAAAGGAAACAGGAGAGTAAACTTTTATCACGTGCATATGAACATGCAGCCTGATTAAAGTCAGAAAACAAGATCAGACAGTACTACAGTTTAAAGCTACAGGCTGATCGCGATGAGTGGACCTTTCTATGATGAACAGCCAAAACGTTTTTGATTCAAAGGATGGGTATTATCCTTTCTCATGTACGGCATGGTATAGCAATAAAAGGATTGCTGTTTTAAAAAGATAGCAATCTTCAATTTGTTATTCTCATAAGGAAAATGCTTTCAGAATAAAGTGGTGATTACAGAAAGAGCAGGGAGTTAGGGCGGCTTGTGGAATTGAAAGATCCCTGTTTATTCCGCCGTTCAGAAGAAAAGAAGAACCGATGAAAAAGCACTCGGCAGATAGCGCTTATAAAACGTCAAAGAAGAAATAGTGCAAA
>CACZQU010000155.1 GCA_902783305.1 uncultured Lachnospiraceae bacterium
CAGATCCTTCTGGAATCGAACAGCGGGCTGGGCGTGGAAAGCCAGATTTTTTCTCTTCTGAGGCATCTTTGCAGAGAGAATTATCAGGACTTCCGCCCTGTCCTTTCCGTGAGAAGGGAATTCATAGCGGCGGTGAAGCAACGGCTGAAAACGGCCGGCCTTGACAGGATCCGGATTGTCAGGACAGGGAGCCTTTCCTACTACCGCTGCCTTGCTCAGGCGAAATATCTGATTACTGACGCTACTTTTCCCGGAAGGTATATCAAAAAGGACGGACAGGTCATTGCGAATATCTGGCATGGAACCCCCTTGAAAAAAATGGGGAAGGATAACCTGTCGGAGAGAGGGATGATGGGAAATGTCATGAGAAACCTTCTCCAGTCGGATTATCTGGTTTTTCCCAACCGTTTCATGCAGGAGATGATGACCCGGGCATACAGCCTGGACAAGCTCTATCAAGGTACAGCCCTTCACACCGGATATCCGAGAAATGATATTTTTTTCCGTCCCCATGAGGGAGAGGAACGGAAAAACCGGATGGGTTATAAAGGACGACGGGTATATGCATACATGCCTACCTACCGGGGACGGTCAGACCGTACGGATCATGAAGAGCTTAAGGAGAGTCTTCTTCGGCACTTTGCACAGATCGATCATCTTCTCACGGATGAGGAGGTTATGCTGGTTAAACTCCATCCTTTCGAGCATTCTCTTCTGGCCGGGCTGTCTTACCGGCATATTTTCATGTTTCCTCAGGAATATGATACCTACGATGTGTTAAGTGCCTGTGATGTCCTGGTGACGGATTATTCCAGCGTGATGTTCGATTTTGCCTGTTCCGGGCGCGGCGTGGTGCTGTTTGCTTATGACAAAGAGGAGTATGCCGGTCAGAGAGGTCTGTACGAGGAGCTGGATAAGCTTCCGTTTCTTCTGACGGACAACCCTGCGGATACGATTGCGGCGGCAAGACAATTCTGCGGCTATGGCTACGGGAACAGGAGACAGATGACAGAAGCTGACCGTGACCGTTTCTGGACATGGGAAAACGGGAAAGGCTGCGAGGATGTTCTGCAGGCGCTCCTGTTTGGGAATATCCGGTGTGAAACCGCGCGGCTGAATACAGACTCACGCAAAAATGTGCTCCTCTATGCCGGTGATCTTTCCCTGAACGGAATAACGTCGGCATTTCGCAGCCTGTATTCCCTTCTGGATCCGGGTAAATACAATTTTTTTGTTTCCTTTCGTCTGTGCAGCGTAAAGGAGGATCTGTCCAGACTGGATTTTCTTCCGCCATCCGCGGATCTTTTTCCTGTTTCCTCTGAAATGAATATGGATCTTCTGACCGCTTTTGCTCATTTTCTGTATCTGAAACGGGGCATACGCAGACCCTGGGTTTATCATCGCCTGGAAAAGGCTTATCACCTGGAATGGAAAAAGCATTTTCATTGTGCCGGTTTTCATCGGATCATTCATTTCAACGGATATGAAAATTACATGCTTTCCCTGTTTTCCCATGGTCCGGTTCCTTTTTGCGTATGGGCTCACAACGATATGGAGCTCGAGATTAAACTGAAAGCAAATGTATCCCGGTATATCCTCACAGATGCCTACCGGAACGCTGAGTGGATCGCCGCGGTATCGGACAGCGCGAAGCGGTCTGTATACGGTGTATTAGATCCTTTCTCTCCGAAAGAAGAGGTTCAGGTGATTCGGAACTGCCAGGATCCGGAATATATTCTGAACCGCGCCAGACAGCGTCCTGCTTTTGATCCCGGTACCAGATCGACTGCTCCGCTTACTGCTGTGGAAGAAATGATCAGCCAGGATGAAGAACCTGTCTTTATGTCCATTGGCCGTTATTCCCCTGAAAAAGCGCACGACCGGCTGATCAGCGCATTTGAGAGGTTTTATCGTAAGACACGGAAAGGCTTTCTCATCATTGTCGGGGCCGATGGAGGGCTCTATGAAAAAACCTGCGGGAGGGCAGCAGAAGGACCGGCAAAGGACAGGATCGTACTGATCGACTCCATGAAAAATCCGATGCCGCTGCTCGCAAAATGCAGTCTTTTCATCCTGTCATCTCTGTATGAAGGGAGCCCGGTGACACTGTTTGAGGCCGGCTTTCTCCATATTCCCTGCCTCGTAACGGACGCTCCCGGAATCCGGGAAATGGTGGAAACGTTTGGCGGAACCCTGGTAAGCGCGGATCCGGAAGGAAATGCTCTGGCACAGGGGATGATCGATTTTATCTCAGGGAAAGGAAAGCGGATGAACATTGACGGGGATGCCTGGAACCAGGATTCCCTGAAGGCATTCTACAGGCTTTTGGAGTAAAACGCGCGAAACGGAGGTGATGGGAATGAGATGCCCATATTGCAGTCAGGATATCAATCATGTGCTGGATTCCAGACCGGTAGAGGAGACCAACTCCATCCGCAGGCGCCGTATCTGTGACAACTGCGGAAGAAGGTTTACAACCTATGAAAAGGTGGAAATCATTCCGCTGACCGTGATCAAAAAGGATCAGAACCGGGAACCATACAGCCGGTCAAAGATTGAGGCGGGAGTTCTCAGAGCCTGCTACAAGCGTCCGATTCCCATGAGTGCCATCGAGCATATGATCGACAGAATTGAAGGGAAGATCCTCTATGGGGAAGAGAGGGAGATCGCCAGCAGTAAAATCGGGGAGCTGGTCATGGAAGCTCTCCAGGAGCTTGACGCCGTGGCTTATGTGCGTTTTGCTTCCGTCTACAGAGAGTTTAAAGATATCAGTACATTTATGGAGGAACTGAAACGCTTTATGGGATGATGGTGACAGGATTGAGTCACGAAACAGCAACGGTTTTGTGTATACCGGGATGAAAGAAGCAGGTAAAGGAGAGGAAAACCTTTGAGTGCATATCATTTTAAAAACGGATGGATCCTTGCTTACGAGGACGGGCAGTTTACTGCCCGGAAAGCGGATGTGTTTACAGACGGCAGCCGGATTGCCGGAACAGGACAGCCGCCGGAAGAGACGATACAATATCAGGAGGTGGACGCCCGGGGAAAACTGATTATGCCGGGTCTGATTAATCTGCATACCCACGCATACATGAGCTTTATGCGCAATTACGCTGATGATCTCGACTTCGGGGAGTGGCTGTTTCAAAGGGTAATGCCGGTAGAAGATTCTCTTCCCCCGGAATGTGCTTACTGGTC
Source organism: uncultured Lachnospiraceae bacterium (assembly GCA_902783305.1). GTDB lineage: Bacteria > Bacillota > Clostridia > Lachnospirales > Lachnospiraceae > Blautia_A. Next base: position 3,202 of record CACZQU010000155.1, read on the forward strand.
GTCGCTTCTGGGATTTATGGAGATGATCCGGACAGGGACAACCTGCTTCATGGATATGCATATGTATGCCGGGCAGCCTCCCCGTGCGGCGCTTGAGTCGGGAATCCGTGCCTATTTCGGAAGAGGTCTGGTCGGAGAAGAACTGGATGTACTGACGGACCGCCGGTTCCTTGAAGCGATGGGAGAGATGGAGCAATACGCAAGCGAGAGGATCCGGTTCACGATCGCCCCTCATGCGGTTTACAGCTGTACTCCGCAGTTTTATGCGAAAGCTGCCGGGGAGGGAAGGAAACGGGGACTGCTTCTGCAGACTCATCTTTCCGAAAGTGATACAGAAGTGAAGAACTGTCTCGAAAAGTACGGCAGAACACCGGTTCAGGTACTGAAGGACTCCGGATTTCTCGGACCGGATGTGATTGCGGCACATTGTGTCAAGCTTAAGGAGGAGGATTTTGAGATTCTGTCTTCTTCCGGGACAAATGTGGTATCAAACCCGGCGAGCAACGCAAAGCTCGGAAACGGGTTTGCGCCGGCTTTGCGGATGAAAGAGGAAGGAATCAATCTCTGCCTTGGAACGGACGGAGCGGCCAGCAACAATACGCAGAATCTGATCCGCGAGATGAATCTGTTTGCCCTGATTCACAAAGGGGTAGGAAGGAGCTCCGTGTGTGCCCCCGCCCAGGAGGTTTTGTCCATGGTTACGGTGAATCCGGCAAAAGCCCTGGGAAGAGAAGGGGAGCTTGGGGTGATCCGTAAAGGCGCGAAAGCGGATCTGGTCATGATGGACCTGGACGAGCTTTCCCTGTTCCCTGACAACAATATGATCTCTTCACTGTGCTATAGTGCTGATGGCTCTGAAGTGCAAAGTGTCATGATTGACGGGGAATTTGTGATGAAGGACCATCAGTTCCTGACGATTGACAAGGAAAGAGTGTACTATGAAGTACGGAAAATAGTCCGGAAATATCTGAAAGGAGGATCCGATGAGCCGTATCAATAATCCTGAGCTTGCCCCCTCAGGCGCAAAAAAAATCCAGTGGGTCCGTTCGTTTATGCCGGCACTGTCCCAGATCGAACGGCAGTTTGAGAAGGAGAAGCCTTTTCAGGGGCTCCGTATTGCCGTTTCCGTTCATCTGGAGGCGAAAACCGCAAATCTGGGGCTGGTTTTGGCCAAAGGAGGCGCACAGGTTTTTCTGACCGGCTGTAATCCTTTGTCTACCCAGGACGATGTCGCGGCAGCGGTTTCCCGGATGGGGATCGAGACCTTTGGAATCCATGGCGTGTCGATGGAAGAGTATGAAGAACTTCTGACACAGACGCTTTCCTGTCATCCCCACCTGATCGTGGATGACGGGGGTGATTTTGTCCAGCTTCTGTCCGGTGCATGCAAAATGTATGGAGACTGCCTGATCGGAGGATGCGAGGAGACCACAACCGGAATCCACAGACTCCACGCCCGGGAGAGAGAGGATCTGCTGCCCTGTCCCATGCTTGCGGTCAATGATGCGAAAGCGAAGCATTATTACGACAACAAATATGGTACCGGGCAATCCGTCTGGACGGCCATCATGGATACGACCAATCTGATCGTCGCGGGTAAGACGGTGGTGATCGCGGGCTATGGCTGGTGCGGGAAAGGAACCGCTATGCGTGCCAAAGGAATGGGAGCCAATGTCATCGTCACGGAGGTGGATCCCTTCAAGGCTCTTGATGCCACGATGGATGGGTTCAGGATCATGCCGATGGATGAAGCGGCGAAAATCGGCGACATCTTTGTCACGGTTACCGGATGCAAGGATGTGATCGTTCCCCGTCATTTCCAGGTGATGAAGGATCAGGCGATCCTTTGCAATGCCGGTCATTTTGACTGTGAAGTGGATATCGCATCCCTGCGGAAAATGGCCGTGGAAATCAATGAGCGCAGGAAAAACATCATAGGCTATACCCTCTCTGACGGTCGTACACTCAATGTCCTGGGGGAAGGACGGCTGGTTAATCTTGCCTGCGGGATGGGGCATCCTGCCGAGATTATGGATATGTCCTTTTCCGTTCAGGCTCTCGGCCTGGCCTGGCTGGTAAAAAACAAAGATCATCTGGAGAAAAAGGTTTATGAAGTCCCTGATTCCATCGATGAAGAGATCGGATGGTACAAGCTGGCGGCGATGGGACTGGAGATCGACCGGCTGACGGAGGAACAAAAGGCCTATCTTGCCGGATGGGAGACCTCGTGACGAAGTCTCTCCCCTCAGGTGCTTTCCTGAAGCACCTGAGGTTGAACGCGCATGGCCTGACGCTGGTTATCCTTGCCGGTGTCCCTGCAGATCAGATCGGCGGGGTCTTCCTGCAGTTCCATACGAAGCTGGCTAAGGAGCGGGCAGAATATCCCTTTTCGGTCCGGAATATCCTGAAAAAAGGATCAGCCTGCCGTCTGACGGCATGGATCAGTCTGGACGAGGTTCCTCTCAAAAGCCTGACCTGGGATACGGTCATCCGGCTTTCCTCCGGTGAGGAGCTTGGCGTTCATGTTTCCTATCGTTACCGGCTGTATCTGTCCTTCCTTTATCCCGGAAGATATCCTGGAAAGGATGGGAACCTTTTTCGTCCCGGCAATACCAGAGATGGGATGCTTTCTTTCCAGTATCGTCCCAAAGCGAAGGAGGAAACGGTATTCTTCCACCTGAAGGAGATCGCGGCGTGGAGCATTTATCATTTGTTCAAGCCGTTCTGGGACAGAAGGAACATCGAGCTGGTCTATGAAAAATTCTGTATGACTGCCCAGGACAACGGATATTACTATTTTCTGTACCGTATGCACGAGCAGGAAACGCTGAAAAAACGCAAAGTCTTCTACGTGATCGACCGGAAGGCACCGGACAGGAAAAAGCTTCTCGCTTTTTCCGGAAACCTTATTGATTTCCTCAGCCTCAGGCACATGGTATACATGCAGGCGGCCAGGCTTCTGGTCAGTACCGATACACGAATGCAGTGCTATGCTCTCCGGGCTCAGGGATCGCTGCTGAAGCATTCTCTCCGGAAAAAGCCCTTTGTGTTTCTGCAGCATGGGGTAACTGCGTTAAAAAAAGTGGATTTTTTTTATGGCAAGGGGCAGGGAGCAGACTGCAATCTGTTTATCGTCACCTCCCGGATGGAAAAAGATATTGTGGAAAAAAATTTCGGATATCGTCCGGATGAGGTCGAAATCTGCGGTTTTGCCCGTTGGGATGTCCTGAAGGACTGTTCGGCTCATTCACGGGAAATCCTGATCATGCCTACCTGGAGAACCTGGCTGGAAAACGCTGATCCGGCTGAATTTGCCCGCAGTGATTACTGCAGGATGTACAGCAGTCTTCTGTGCAGCGGTGAATTCGGCCGGATGCTCGAGGAGATGGATCTCACCGTTTCCTTTTATCTTCATTCCAAGTTCCGGGATTTTCTGGGGGAGTTTACGCCATCCTCTCCGAGAATTTCTCTGGTTCCCTTTGGCCTTGTTCCGGTAAACGAGTTAATCATGCGCTGTAAAGTGCTGGTTACCGACTATTCCAGTGTATGCTGGGACGTTCTGTATCTGGGAAAGCCTGTGGTTTTCTTTCAGTTTGACAGGGAGCAGTATCTGGAAGCACATGGGAGCTATCTGGACCTGGAGAAGGATCTGTTCGGATGGTCTGCCTTGGATATCCATACGCTGACAGAGAAAATCAGGGAGATTGCCGGGAAGGATTTCACGCTTTCCCGGGAGGATGAGGAAATAAGGAAGACTTATTTCCCCCGGCAGGATACCGGAAACTGCGAAAGAATTGCGGGAGCGATAGAAGCCAGGTGGCCGTAACGGCTTATTCTGTACGCACTGATGACCATGGTATGGATTTCCGGAAACAGGAGAAATGAAAAGTGGGAAAGGGAAAAGATCTGGTTTTATCACAGCTGCTTCGTCTGGAAGGGAGCAGAAAGCCTGATCCCAGGCTATGGATTTTTTCATCGACGGACAACCGGCATTTTAACTATAATTCCAAGCCTCTTTTTGAGTATGTTCTGAAAAACTGTCCGCAGATTCGCCCTGTCTATGTCATTAATGAGGAGAAACTGAGCGGCCGTCTGAAATCGCAGTACGGAGAAGAGTACTTTATCCGGACAGATCAGAAAGAAGGGATCCGGAAGGCTCTTGCAGCCGGAGTCTGGTTTACTTCGGCCGGTATGCCGGTCTACGGCCCGGGAATCGGATCCGGCCGGCAGATCGTCAACCTGTGGCATGGGATTCCCCTGAAAAAGATCGCTCTTCTGGATCCCAATCTGAAGACGGTCTCCAGGATTACGTTCAGCTCTCTTTATTCCTCCAATTACTCCGACATCGTGACAACATCCCGATCCATGGTTCCGGTCATGGCAAAAAGCTTTGGCGTGGAAGAATCCCGGATCCGGATCTGGGGACAGCCCAGATGCGATATTCTTTTTGAACAGACCCGGAAGGAAGGCTTTTTTCATTCGTTTTTCA
>CACZQU010000156.1 GCA_902783305.1 uncultured Lachnospiraceae bacterium
GTCGATGCCCGCATCGACTCATTCCTCCGCCTTGCCTGGACGAATTTATCCTACGTCATCTGTGCAGGTTATTTATGCACTGCTCCTTACTGTTCCTTTATAATCCCTTAATGGAGGATAAACACATGTATCTCAAATCATCCCTGAAAAGAATTACAGCGGTTTTTCTGGCCATAATTCTGGTCATCGGTTCTCATGGTGCCCCCATTCCCGTCAAGGCGGACGGCGTACTGGTACTCACTCTGGGTGCAGACCTTTCCGAAGAGCAGAAGCAGGGAATGCTGGATTTCTTTAACGTAAAAGAGTCTGATGCTCTGGTTATCACCGTAACCAACGCAGATGAGCACAATCTCCTGTCGGAGCAGTATACGGAAGCTCAGATCGGCACCAGGACCTTCAGCTGTGCCCTTGTCAACCCGACTACCTCAGGCGGCATACAGGTCAAGACCGCGAATCTGAACGTCGTAACCAGCGGACGGATTGCCTCGATTCTTTCCACCTCCGGGGTCACCGACTGCGAGGTAATCGCTGCAGCGCCTTTTATGGTTTCCGGCACCGGCGCCCTTACCGGCGTGATGATGGGCTATGAAAATGCTCTGGGCACCACCCTCGATCCCGAGCTGCAGCGCATGGCTATCGAAGAATCCACCACGGTGAGCCAGATCGGAGAAACCATCGGTCAGAATGAAGCCACTCTGGTCGTAAACGATATCAAAATCCGCATCATCCGGGATGACGCGAAGGAAACTCCTCAGATCATCGCCGCCGTGGATACGACCATCGACGAGGTGGAAAGCCAGCTTGAACAGCTTGCCGCCGTCAGCGGCAAACCTGCTCCCGAAAAGCTCGGTCAGGACGAGCATGAACTCCTGTACAATTATGGAGAAAAGCTCTCCGCGATGGATTACAATTATGACAATATGAAGCTGACGCTTCAGCGTGTCACGACAAATGCCGCGCGGGAAATCGGTATCGAGGATCCCATCATTGACACCTTTGAAGATCTGAGCGATCAGGACGTATTACCGTCAAACAGCATCCTCAGGGACACCAACGACGAGTCCATGGGAGAAGATGCCAATATCACCGCCACAGATACTGCCGCGCTGGAGGTCACAGAGGAGCCCGTTCCGGAAATCCTGGAAGAGCCGGAGCCGGAACCCGAGCCCGAGCCTGTCGAGCCGCCTGAGCCTTCACTGGACGCTGCCGCGGCTACCGGCACACTGCGGGGAAAACAGTATGCGTTGTTCGACCTGCCAATGACCTGGAAAGAAGCCGAACGGTACTGCCGGGAGCTTGGCGGTGAACTGGTTTCCATCAGTACATTAGAGGAGCAGAAGTTTGTCGAGGATCTGGCTGCAAAATCCGCCAGGGATTTTGTCTGGCTTGGCGGTGAATATTATCCTTCATCCGATCGCTGGTACTTTAACGGCAGCTCTCTCAGCTTCACTAACTGGGATGACAATCAGCCCGATGACGCTGCCGGCGGCAAATGCTATATGCGGATGCCCTGCAGGGAGATTGAATATCCGGACTGGACCGCACATGCCGGAAGGTGGAGCAACACTTCCGATACAGGAGATGATGAGGTTCCCGTGGATGCCATGGGGTTTATCTGTATGCTGAAGCTGCAGCCCGGAGAAGCCGGGCAGGAGACCCGGGAAAGCATCCGTGAAGAAGAACGGGGAGCAAAGGTTACCGGCTTACGGCTTAGCCCTGTCGGCAGTGTAGACGGCAATGGTTCGATCGTCGATAACACCTCGCTGCTTCAGCTGGAGTTTGATTCAGGCAAGGCTCTGGCCGATCTTTCCGGAAAGCTTCTGACCGACAGAAAATATTATAGTTTCGATTCCGCAGAGCATGGCCTGATCAAAGCGGCTGTCGAAGTCGGCGACCATCTGGAATATGGAGTCCTTACCCAGAACGGCCAGACTGTGGTTCCCTGCTTATATGAGGATATCACGATCAAGAGTCCACGCTGGGTGTTTGGGATCCGTCTCAAAAAAGCGTCAAAAAGCGACTATGACTACATGGGTCTGTTCAGTGATACCTATTATCAGATCGATAAGGTTGATGTCTATTATGTAAACGGTGAGGAAGGATCACTGGTTCATTCGTTGTCCAGGCAGGAATATGGCTATACCGCCGCGATGGAAGATTATCTGAACGTCGAGGACCGCAGCGGCAATGTGACGACCTATGACAGCAGCTTCAATGTCGTCGCCCGTGACGTTTCTTACTACAGCAGCTTCAGCCATGTCCGGCCTGACCCGTATCAGTCCTATTCGGACAGTAATGCAGAGCACCGCTATGGGATTAAGGATGAATATGGAAACATCGTGCTGCAGCCCTTTGCGGATGAGATTTCACGGTTTATCGATCCATATATTGCATTTGGGATGCGCAAAAACCCGGATGAGTATGATTATTACTATGGACTCGCGACTCTGGATGGAACCATCCTGCTGCCCGCAGTCTATGACCGCATCCAGCTTGCTGACAGTGACGAGTCTCCTGTAGACAAAGAAGGCGATGCCGTATATTCCTATCAATGCAGAGGATATTTCTGTGCAATACAGGACGGCGTATACTGCTTTGTCACGGAGGGTGGAGAGACATCCTGCGACACCGGTATCTCAGGTGATGATTATAATATCTATCAATACCCCCTGTGCCTGGCGCAGAAGGGCGATGCCCTTACTCTCTATGCTGCCGACGGGCAGATCACCAGCCTTAGTGAAACGTATACATCCTGTTCCCCGGTCAGTCATTCCATGGGTCTGCTCTGGAAAGCTGACAGTGAGAACGGAAAAGACCTGATCGACTGGCATGGCGATGTGCTTTTACCGGATATCTATGAAGCCCGCCTGTCAGGAGACGGCTTCTATCTGGCTGTGAGAGAAGAATATCGAAGCCCGATCGACATCTACGCCGTGACATATCTCTACGACAACGGTCAGGAGATAACAGGGGA
>CACZQU010000157.1 GCA_902783305.1 uncultured Lachnospiraceae bacterium
CGAGGCCATTTCCCAGGCGCCGGGAATCCGGATTTCGATTCCGCTCTTCCCCGCGCCTGGCATATCCGGATAACCGGCGGCCACATCAGGCCTCTCGCCTGTTGTCAGCTGTAATTCCTGCCTGCTTGCGCCGTCTGACAAATAGCATCCGGACCTGTCCGAGATTCCCAGAAACCATCCTTTCAGAAGCAGTGTATGATCCTGGTAATCTTCATACCGGATTTCATCGATATTCCAGAGTTTTTCTTCCATTTTCCTGTTACCCACGGTCCTTTCATCCACGAAGGATCCTCCTGAGCCGCTGATAAAGCCGCCAGGCCTTTGTGCTTTCCATCTCCCTGATCAGACTACGGGAGTCGGCAAGCTGCCCGGAAAGCTCCGCACAGTGGTTTTCCAGAGCCGTTATCCTCGCATCCTGTTCCCTGGCCTTCTCCCGGGCCTTTTCCCGGCTCTCCCTTTCATGAACGGGAAGCCATGCTGCAAAGTCCACATATTCCTTTTCCTTTTTCGGCACCCGGATGGTGAGCAGCAGCTCTCCGGCCCCCTGTGGAATCCCGTCAAACACAAGCTGCGGGTCTCTTTCCAGAAAAAAGAATTTCCCGCCGCCCATATCGTATCCGTTCGCTGTAAAGGGAGCCTCCGCAGTGTCTGCCCAGGCAGCCTGTATGTAAAAAATTCCCGGTTCTTCCCCGGGATCCAGACGGACGGACGCGGTTCCTTCCGGCACAGGTATGCGGATCACACCTTTATCCATCGAAAAAAGCGCACTGTCTTCCTCTCTGAAGCCTTCACCCTTGTCGTAGAATACCTGCAGCATCCGTCTCTCCCGAAATGCTCTGATCATCTGAAAATAACCGCTGACATCCGCCTCTCCCGGGGAGATCGCGTCATACATTTCCCTCATGGGGACAAAGTCCCTGGTCAAAGCTGCCTGGAACCGGCTCTCCATCTGCCCGAAAATCTCCATCCGCTCCTTCGGGATTCCGGCTTTTTCAAAAACCTGATCGGAGGGAATGACCATCCGCTTGGGATCAGTCTTCAGATAATACCAGAGGAACCGGTAAACCACATAATCCGCCGGAACCGGAAAGTCAAAGGTCCATTCCGTATCCAGGATAAATTCGCCATCCTGTGTCTGAAGGATATTCGCAGGGACAAGATCCACATCGCAGGGGACTGCCGCCATCAGGTCGTCCATAAGCTCCGGTTCGCCAAACATCTCCGCAAAGCCGGCTGAGGGCATAAAGGGAATCATCGAGTACATCTCCCGGATTCTTTGAGCGTATCGCAGCAGAAGCTCCACTGCGCGTCTCCCCTCTCCCGCCATCACAGCCTCATCCAGCTTTTCCTCCAGGGTAATCCCGGAAAGATACTCCAGCCGTACTGCCGTCTGCGTCCTTGTCTCCTTGTCAAGAAGTCGGTTTGCGATAAAACCCCCTCTCTCAAAAATTCGCTGCAAAGGCTCAGCGTTTTCGGCAATCTCCTCCACGTGACGGCATGCAGCATCATCCATTGCCTCCTTGCGGACAGACCATCCTCCCTCTCCGGCGGGATCAATGGACGTCATCAGCGCATAGCGCGGATTGCGTTCATTGGAAAATTTTATATATACCGGCAGTTCTCTTTCCTCTTCCTTTTTCAGCACAAGGAGAAAGGAGTTGGCAAACTCCGGATACAGCCCGCTTTCCACAATCGAATCCATCACCGCCGCTTCATCGAAAAGGCGAAGCCTCAGACGGTCAAAATTCACATTTCGGGAAGAAAGCTCACCTTTGGAAGGAAGGCGCTGGTCTGAATGAATCACCTGAGGAAATTTGTAATCTGGATAAGGGTAATACCAGGACGCCCGAAGGCCGCATTCCTCCACCATCTTCTTCAGCTGTGCCCGGGTAAAGGTACATACTCCTTTTCCTTCCCGGTATCCCTCCAGTCCTTCAAAAAGCTGTCCCGTATGATCCTCTGTACAGCCTGCCCAGTATTTCAGGCCAAACCGGTTTTCGATCGCGAGGACAATCCGGCCTCCCGGTCTCAGATGAGACGCAGCCTTCCTCAAAAGCTCCTGATAGGGATCCTGGCTGTGAAGATATCCCTGTGCATATTCAAAGACACCGATCAGAGTCACCATGTCATAGGAAGAGTCCAGATTTTTCTCGATTTCCTCGAAATTTCCGACATAAATCCTGAGATTCTCTGCCTCCTTGTGGCGGTACGCATTGATCTGGCTGCGCTTCATCGACAGCTCCACGGCATCCACCTGACCCGCATACCTTAGCAAGGCACCGGTTACGGCTCCGCATCCGGCACCGATCTCCAGAACCTGGCAGCTCTTGTCCAGGGGAAGCCAGCGAAGGATGTTCTCCCGGACATGGGAAAAATGATAAAGAACCGGCCAGCTTCCTCTGATGGCAATCTCCCGGTTCAGATCCGGCTCAGGGATCTGACGGGCAATCTGAAGCATTTCATCCTCTACCTGGCCGTCGGAATACAGATCCTTCCCGCTGTACCAGGTTTCTGTCAAAGTAACCTTTCCTATCTTCATAAAGCCCTCATCGATAAACGCAGACAGATGACTCCGGAACCCATGACGCTAAGGAGCTGTGCATAAATAACCTGCACAGATGACGTAGGATAAATTCGTCCAGGCAAGGCGGAGGAATGAGTCGATGCGGGCATCGA
>CACZQU010000158.1 GCA_902783305.1 uncultured Lachnospiraceae bacterium
CTATTATACCCGCAAAAAATCTACCTTTTTTTTCACAATCGGAGAGCATTCGACAGCGCCATGGGTAAGTCAGTAAGAACCATCAGGGAGTCCCATTCCTGTATGATTGCCATGCAAAATGACTCGTGCAGATTGTTCCGCGCTTCGCACTCCCACAATCCCGCACTGGAGTCACGTATCCTCATCATGAACGAATCCTCAGCCTGCGGAAGCGGTTCACACAGGCGAAAATCTCCTGCTGTCTGGGCATTGCCATATGGGGAACCGTCCGGGAGGCACCGCTCAGGACGGTAAGTCCTTTTTCCTTCAGCAATCCCGCCAGCTCCTCCACCTCCTGCTTCAGGGGATGTCCTTTGGCAAAGCTCCGGTCTGTAAGATAATTCAGGCACCAGCCAAGGGCTGTGGTCTGTTCCGGATCCGCCAGCTGTTCCAGCCCTCGAAGATCCACGGTTTCCTTGTCCAGAGAAAAGGAATCCTTGCCAAAGGTTTTCACCTTTACCCGGTCTGAGGAGCCATGCGGGGAGACGGGAACCCGGTTAAACGCCAAAGGTTCACAGCCGCGCTGAAACACGGGTGCCGGATACCGGCCGGCCGCCTCCTTCGCTTTCTGAGTAATATCCTTCGGAAGGTAATGGTCCATCTGGATCACCGTGTCTGCCGCGTGAAAGAAGCTTCCTGAGCTTCCGGCCACCAGGATGGTCGTGATCCCCTGTTCCTCATACAGGGGACGGATCTTTTCCAGAAACGGAGTAATGGGCTCCTCCTCCCGGCGGACTACCTCCGCCATCAGTTCATCCCGGACCATAAAGTTCGTCGCGCAGGTATCTTCATCGATAAGCAGGGCTTTTGCGCCTGCCTCAAGAGCCTCGATGGTATTTGCCGCCTGGGAGGTGCTTCCGCTGGCATTCGCCGTAGTAAAATGCCGGCAGTCGGTTCCTCCCGGAAGCCCGTTGATAAACCAGGAGATATCCGTACCGCTGATGCTTCTTCCGTCTTCCGCCCGGATCTTCACCGCGTTTTCGTCGGTAATGACATATTCCCGCCCGTCACCGTGGATGTGGTTATAGACGCCGAGCTGCAGGGCTTCCAGAAGAGTCGATTTCCCGTGGTAGGCACCTCCCACGATGAGGGTCACGCCTTTGCGGATCCCCATCCCTGTTATGCTGCCTCCATGCGGAAGCTCCAGTTCCACGCGAAGCGTATCAGGAGAGCGGAAAGGAACCCCGTCCTTCATCGGCTTTTGGGAAACGCCGCTTTCCCGGGGAAGGACCGCACCATCGGCCACAAAAGCGGCAAGCCCTCTTTCCCCCAGCTGCCGGCGGATCGCTTCCTGGTTGTCCGCCAGCTCCATCCTTCCCTGAAGGTCTGTCTTGTCCCTGAAATGATAATACAGGGATTTCTCCGCTATTTCGGGAAGAAAGTCAAAGAGGATACGGATCAGTTCCCCCGCGTTGATGGTCCTTCCGTTGGCCGGAAAACCGACCTCGAAGCGAAACAGAATGTCCCCGTTTTTTTCATTCACTGAGCAGGCCGTTCTCTCCAGGATCTCCTGTCCGGGTCTGCTGGCCTGAATCAGCCCGCTTTTTCCCGAGCCTCTGGCCTTGAAGCTTACCCTGACAGCTTCATTCGAAAACCGTCGTACCAGGGCATCCTCAAAGGCTGTCCTGCGCAGCTTTCCCTGATACAGCTGCGCAGGAAATCCCGAAGCTTTTCCGGATATCTCCAGACTGAGACTGGACGGCGAGGCGAAGGGATCTCCCTGGACATGGTCGATGTTCAGGATATATTTTTCGAATTTCCAGCTCCCCGCGAGCTGTTTGTATGCCGGGTAGCCCCGGTGATCGATAGACTGAATTTCTTTTCTCAACTCTGTGCCAGGTTTCATGTCAGATCCTCATCCCCTTTATCCATAAACCGCTGTGTATTCCTGTCTGTCTCCTCCCGGAGTCATCCCCACCCGCCGCTGCACCTTATCGGTTTGAATGAAGCAGCGAATCTCAAACAGACATTTCTCCCGCGCCTTCTACGCCTTACGTGAAGGCTTGCGGCCGCGGTTACAAGCCCAAAGAAAGGGAGCGACCGCAATCGCTCCCTTTTCCCATTACTGTTGATCCCTTCACCGGATACCTCCTAAGCACCCGGC
>CACZQU010000159.1 GCA_902783305.1 uncultured Lachnospiraceae bacterium
AACAAGCAGAAGGTGGTTCTGGCCAGATGGATCGGCAAGGATTCCGATATCCTGGTTCTGGATTCCCCTACCAGGGGTATTGACATCAAGGTCAAACAGGATATTTACCAGCTCATGGACAGAATGCGCAAAGAGGGGAAATCCATTATCATGATTTCCGAGGAACTGATGGAGCTGATCGGCATGTGCGACCGCATCCTGGTCATGAAGGACGGCCGGATCAACGGCGAACTGATGCGCAGCCTGAGTCTGGATGAAAACTCTCTGATCGAGAAGATGGTATAAGGAGGACGACATGGCTGACAAAACAACTAGCAGCGCAGTTTCCAAAGAGGAGCAGCTTAAGAAACTGTCATATATCTCTATGATCCGTTCCCTCCTGCCGATCATCGGTCTGGTCGTCGTCTTTCTGGTTTTTAATTCGCTGACAAAGGGACGGATGATCAAAAACATCTCTCTTGTCATGTCGCAGATTTATGTGACCATGATTGCCGCAACAGGGGTGTTTTTCATCATGACGATGGGCGGCCTTGACTTTTCCCAGGGCTCTATTCTTGGTATTTCCTCCATCGTCGTATGTATGGTTTCCAAGACCAGCGTGCCTCTGGCCATCCTTGCCGGGATCGCGGCAGGCGCGGGCATCGGGGCCATTAACGGATTTTTCTATGTAAAGCGAAAGATCAAATCCTTCATCGTTACGATCTGTACCATGTTCCTGTTCCGTGGAATTATCAAGTATCTGACCTCCAGTGCTCCTGTCGGCGGCAGTGCGAAGCTGGTACTGATGAATACAGACAGGCTGAAGCTTACCTGTACGCTGGTCATCGTCATTGCCGGTTTTATCGCCTTTCATTTCACCCGCTTTGGTATCGACCTCAGAGCGATCGGCGCAGGGGAAAAGGCGGCGAAATTCGCCGGGATCCGGACAGACCGGATGAAATTCCTGATTTATGTGCTGGCAGGTGCCATTACCGGCTTTGCTGCCTTCATTAATGTCATCAAGGTCGGTTCGGTTACCGCTTCCGGTGGAAACCAGCTGGAAACCCAGATCCTGATCGCCCTGGTACTGGGCGGAATGCCCATTACGGGCGGGGCAAAATCCCGCTTCCTTAATGTGATTATCGGATCTTTGCTCTATATTGTGCTTACCAGCGGTCTGACGATGATCGGCCTGACGACACAGGCTATGCAGCTTATCCAGGGCGTGGTATTCCTGATCTTTGTGGCTGTTTTTGCAGACAGAGAGTCCCTGAAGGTCATTAAGTAAACGGTTTCCTGTATGTATGTGGTAATCCTAAAGAGAGGAGATGACGCAAATGCCGATGCAGGACGCGAAATATCTCCAGGTTATGGACTGGGTGAGGAAAGGGATTGAGAGCGGACGTTTCCGGTCGGGAGACCGTCTGCCCTCCGAAGCGCAGCTTGGCAGCATGTTCGGACTCAGCCGTCAGACAATCCGCCGTGCCACCGGAGAGCTGGAGACAGAGCGCCTGGTCACCAGGGTGCAGGGCAGCGGGACATATATAGCCGCTCCTCATCATACTGCAGCTGACAGTGATATGGATACCGGGAGCCCTCGATCCGGGAGCCTGCCGGCTGGCGAGAGGAAAGCCGAAGCTGCATCAACCCCGCCGGAGCAGCAGGGCGGTTACCATTTTCCGACCTTTGGCTCAGTCAGGGTTCCGACCTTCAATATTGCTGTGGTCAGCACTTTTTATGAAAGCTACATCTTTCCCCAGACACTGAAGGGTATTGAGCATGTTCTGGCGAAAAACGGCTATGCCATGCAGGTTTCCTTTACCGATAACCGAGTGAACCGGGAGCGCTCGATCCTGCAGTCCATCCTTGAAAAAGACAACATTGACGGGATGATTGTGGAGCCGGCCAAAAGCGCACTGCCTAATCCGAACCTGGGTTATTATCAGGCGATCCGGGATTCAGGAGTTCCGATCCTGTTTTTTAACGCGTCCTACCGGGATTTTGAAGCACCCTGTGTGCGTCTGGACGATGTAAAAATAGCTTCCAAAGCGACGCAGGTTCTGATCGATCACGGGCATAAGCACCTTGCCGGAATCTTTAAAGGAGACGACAGGCAGGGACCACTGCGATACCAGGGCTTCGTGGAGACTATCCTTCGCGCAGGCCTGAAGGTAAGGCATGAGCAGGTATTCTGGCTGGATACTCCGATGACGGTAAACGTAGGCGTCATTGAGGACTATCTGTTTTCCCGGATTCAGGGATGCACAGGCGTATTGTGCTATAATGATGAGGTAGGATGCCAGTTTATTGATCTGGCACTGCGCCGCGGGCTTCGGGTACCGGAGGATCTGTCCGTCATCGGTATCGATGATTCTTATCTGGCCGGGATCGGGCGGGTACCGCTTACCTCTTTTCCCCATCCGAAGGAAGAGCTGGGACGGAAGGTATCCGAAATCATGCTTCGCATGATTGAAAACCCTGCCTATGACGGGAATTATCTGTTTGACAGCAACCTTGTTCTGCGCGATTCCGTAGCACCGCTTCGTTAAAAATTTCCAATCACCATCACCCCCTGCCGGATGGCAGGGGGTTTCCATTTAGGAACCGGAAAAACCAGACCATGAAATGTAAAGTGAATTGTAAGCGTGAATGGTAACCATGAATCGTATCCTCGCCGGCCATGGGCAGTAACGGACGTTGACTTTAAAGTACCGGTATGATAAAATTCTTACGATAAAAGAAGGGAGCCGAATCGATATGGAACGTTTATTAACAGGCCTTCAGCCCAGCGGCAGACTGACAATCGGCAATTATTGCGGCGGAATCAGTCAGATCGTCAGATATCAGGAGGAGTATGACACCTTCCTTTTTGTACCGGATATGCACGCGATTACAGTGCCGCAGGATCCGGAGGCGCTTCACAGAAACATCAGGGAAGCGGTCGGGATGTATATAGCCTGCGGTGTTAATCCCGAGCTTGAAAACATGCACATTTATATCCAGTCAGAGAATCTGTACCATGCCAATCTGTCATGGATTCTCGAGTGCCATTCCGCTTTTGGCGAGCTCACCCGTATGCACCAGTTCAAGATGAAATCGGCCAACAAGGAAGGCTTTTCCGCCGGTCTTGTCACGTATCCGGTTCTCATGGCTTCCGATATTCTGCTCTATGATGCGAAATATGTTCCCACAGGGATTGATCAGAAACAGCATGTGGAGCTGGCGAGGGATCTGGCGATCCGCTTTAACAACCGTTACGGGAAGGAATACTTTACGATCCCGGAACCGCTCATCCCCCAGATCGGAGCGAAGATCCGCGACCTGGTAAACCCGGAGAACAAAATGAGCAAATCGTCGGAAAATCCCAAAGCCTCGGTTTTCCTTATGGATACGGAGAAGGAGATCCGGCAGAAGATCATGAGTGCGAAAACGGATAACGACGGCTTTGTCGCCTTTGACGAAGTGAATAAGCCCGGGGTATCCAACCTGCTGACGATTTATTCTGTCTTTTCCGGGCTTTCGATTGAGGAAACGACGAAGAAATTTGAATCCGGAAGGTATGCTGAACTCAAAAGAGGTACGGCTGATCTGCTGGTGGAGAAGCTTATGTCATTCCAGGATAAATTCCGCAGCATTATGGATTCCGGTATTGTTGATGATGTGCTCGACCGGGGCCGCGAATATTCGAACCGGATTGCGGCGCTCAAATATGAGGCGGTCCGCAAGGCTGTCGGCTTTGGGAGAGGCTGATTTTCCTGCCCTGCCAGCTGACGGCAGTGTGGAAGAAGCGTAATTGTTCAGCAGCATTTCCATTCCGTAGATCTGAGCGGAGAACAGGAGGTGGGATTGATGCGCAGAAAATGGCTGAGCCTGTTATTCTTATTTACCGTTGTGCTTTTCCTCGTCCATCGGCAGGAGATGCACCCGTACGCAGAAGTGTCTGCCGGCGAACTGCCATATCGTTACCTTTTCCGGAAGGATGCACCTGACACGGAACGTGATCCTTATGTTCCTCCCATTGAAGAGTGCCGGGTCAATGGCCTTGAGTCTCCTCTGGAGTTTACAAGGGGAACCTATCACTATTTTACTCCGCGTGGAGCATCGGCGGAGGATCACTATTCCGTTCTGGTGGAAGGAGACGGAGCATGGGTGCCGGAGTTCTGGTCCATGAAAAGGGAAGCGGACGCCGGGGAAAAGCTGTGGAGGATCCGGAGCGTCTCCGGGGTTTATCATCGTTCTGCTTCGTATCCGATCTATATTTATTTCCGCTTACGGATCTGGAACGGAAGTGAGTGGGTCGCAACGGACCGGGTGGAAGCCTATACGGCGCGCTTTACCGCGGCCTGTATCACTCCGATCCCGAGTCCGACTCCCACCGTTTCTCCAACTCCGACTCCCACGGTGATGCCCAGGCCTAGTGTGACACCGACACCTGTTCCTGCGAAGCTGTCTGTTACACCTGCAAAATCCACTCTCTATCTGATGAATGATCAGACGAAATCGAGAGTCAGGCTGCGCCCGGTCCTGAAGGGACTGACGGGAACGATTACGTATTCCAGCAATGCTCCTGAAGTGGCGAAGGTCAGCAAAAGCGGGATAGTGACCGCTGTATCCAGGGGAACCGCCGTCATCACGGTGAAAGTAAAGGGGAAGAGTGCGGGACGCACACTGACCCTGACAGCAAAGACCAGGATTACGGTGAAAAAACCGGTATTTACTCTGAAAAAGACGGAGCTTTCCGTAAAAACCGGATCTTCAAAAAAACTGAAGGATTATGTAAAAAAAGCGGATCCTTACGGCAGAATTCTCTTTTCCAGCAGTAACCCGAAAACGGCGAAGGTGACGGCTTCCGGTGTGCTGAAGGGAATCAGAAAAGGCAAGGCGACGATCCGCCTGAAATGTAACGGGATCACCAGAAAGATCAAGGTAACGGTGAAATAGAGTTTTCCTATACAGATGATGAGGAGTAACTGTTCAGTCCGGGCTGAACAGTTACTTTTTTCTGTTTTAAAAAAGGATTTTCAGTGCAGATGCGGAATAATGATATAGAAGGGGAGGTGAGGAGATGAGTATCAGGGAAAGCATGGAGCTTAGAGAAAGGGAATGGCTGAGCCCTTACGCTGCTTTGAGCGCTGCTTCCCGGGGAAGAGACCGCCCAGAGGAGGAATGTGACGTGCGGACCTGCTTTCAGCGTGACCGGGACAGGATCCTTCACAGCAAGGCTTTCCGGCGCCTGAAGGATAAAACCCAGGTGTTTCTGGCTCCGCAAGGCGATCACTATCGAAACCGTCTGACTCACACTCTGGAGGTCTCCCAGATTGCGAGAACGATTGCGAAAGCGCTCCGGCTCAACGAAGATCTGGTGGAAGCTGTCGCCCTTGGACATGACCTTGGACATACTCCTTTTGGACATGCCGGAGAAAGAGCTCTTAACAGCGTGCATCCAGGCGGCTTTTCCCACTATCTGCAGAGCATAAGGGTTGTCGAGGTTCTGGAAAAAAGAGGGGAGGGACTGAATCTGACCGTAGAAACCCGGGACGGGATTCTGAACCACAGGACCAGCGGACACCCGATGACTCTGGAAGGACAGGTGGTACGACTGTCTGACAAGATCGCATACATCCATCATGACATGGACGATGCCCAGAGAGCCGGCATTATCTCCGAGGATGACATTCCGGTAACACTCAGGATGCTTCTGGGGTATACGACCAGGGAAAGGCTGAATACCTTTGTCCATGACATTATCACCAGCAGCTATGAAAAACCCTGCATCTGTATGTCCCCAAGGATTGAAGAGGGAATGATGCAGCTGAGAGAACTGATGTTCCGGACGGTTTACCTTAACCCCGTGGCAAAAAAGGAGGAGGGAAAGGCGGAGCATCTGCTTATTGAACTTTATCATTATTACAATGCCATGCCGCAGGCTATGCCGGATGAATACCGGGATCTGATCCTGACCCGGGGAACACCGGGGACGACGGCTGTGGCAGATTATCTGTCAGGGATGACAGACCAGTATTCCATGGAGAAATTCAGGGAGCTGTTTATGCCCAGAAAATGGGAAAAGTAACACGCCTGCCTGGTTTGTCCTGCGATTATTGATTTTACCTCAGTGAACACAATCATAGTAACCAATTACGAAATCATAAAAAGGACGGTAACTGTGAAGAAGAATGTGACCGGACAGTTACGAAGGATAAATGTATGAGATATGAAGACGATATCATTGAAGAGATTCGATCCCGCAACGATATCGTAGATGTGATTTCCCAGTATGTACAGTTGAAAAAGCAGGGAAACAATTACTTTGGTCTGTGTCCCTTTCACAATGAAAAATCTCCTTCCTTTTCGGTGAGCCGGACAAAACAGATGTACTACTGTTTCGGATGCGGTGCAGGAGGAAATGTCATCGGGTTTGTGATGCAGTATGAGAATCAGTCCTTTCCGGAGGCGCTTTCATTTCTTGCGGAAAGGGCCGGGGTAGCTCTGCCGAAGCTGGAGTATTCCGGCCGTGATTCGGAGCTTTCTCTGAAAAAGGAAAAGCTCATGGAAATCAACAGGCTGGCTGCAGGGTATTATTATTACCTGCTCAGGCAGGAGAGAGGAGCGGACGGCCTGGACTATCTGCGCAGGAGAGCCTTGTCTGAGGAGACGATCCGGAGCTTTGGACTGGGGTATGCCGCAGGAGACGGCAGAGAGCTTTACCGGTATCTGAAAGCCAGAGATTTTCCGGATGAGCTGCTGATGGAGTCCGGTCTGTTTGGCAATGGATCCGGAGGGTTTTATGACCGTTTCCGCAGACGGGTGATTTTTCCCATTATGAATGCCAACAGCAAGGTAATCGGATTTGGAGGGAGAGTAATGGACGACTCCAAACCGAAATATCTCAATTCACCGGAAAACCTGGTTTTTGACAAAGGAAGAAATCTGTATGGACTGCACATCGCCCGAAAATCCCGGCTTGACCAGATGATCCTTTGCGAGGGATATATGGATGTGATTGCGATGCACCAGGGAGGCTTTTCCAATGCAGTGGCTTCTCTCGGAACCGCCTTCACCCAGGGGCATGCAGCTCTTGTCCACCGTTACGCAAAGGAAGCGCTGCTGCTTTATGACAGCGATGAAGCCGGAGTCAGGGCGGCAATGCGGGCAATCCCGATCCTTAAAAGCGCCGGGGTTCCTTCAAGAGTAGTTGACCTGAAGCCCTCCAAGGATCCGGATGAATTCCTGAAAACGTACGGGGCAGAGGCTTTCAGGAAAAGACTGGAAAATGCCAGGGACGCCTTTCTCTTCCAGGTGGATCAGGCGGCGGCATCGACTGACATGGGACAGCCGCAGGAGGTAAACCGGTTTTTCGACCACTGTGCAGCCCTTCTGCTTGATCTGGACGACGAGCTGGAGAGAACTCTTTATCTGGAAACAATCGTGAAAGAATATCAGAAGACTGGAGTTAACGCGTCTGATTTGCGCAAGAGATTATCCGCTATGGCGCTGAAAGCGCGCCCCTCACCCGGGATTGCTAAAGATGCGGGGGGAGGGCAGCACAATACGGATGTCTTTGCGAATGATCCGGGAAAAATTCCGGATGGAAATGCCGCAAGGAAAAAGCGCAGAGAAAACGGATCACAGAAAGCGCAAAAGCTCATGCTGACCTGGCTGGTGACTTATCCGGAGCTGTTTACACTGGTGACCCGGTATCTGTCCGCCGGGGATTTTACGCAGCCCTTCTACCGGGAGGTCGCCCAGATGCTTTTTGACCAGTATGAACAGGGAGATGTCAATCCCGCTAAGCTGATGAATGTTTTTATGGATCCTGATGAACTCAGGGAGGCTGCGGAGCTGTTCAACACCTCGATCTACGTGGAATCGGATGCGCAGCTGGGGCAGGCGTTTGCCGATGCCCTGATCCGGATCCGGGACGACAGCTTTCAGACTGGGGAAATCACCGCAGATCCCCAGGTCTATGTCACAAAAAAGAGAGAATTGGAAGGATTACGAAAAGACCGGTACCAGCTGGCGGAGGCTTTTGATCAGATTGTCAGAAAAACCGAAGCCTGATGATCTGCACAGATTGGAAGGACCGCGGCTGTCATGGGTATCCGCCCTGGATTCGTGGTCTTTCCCGGCTAAAAAGGGAGGTAGTTGATTCTTTATGGATATGACAATGGCGAAATTCAGCGAGAAACTGGTAGAACTGATGGAACTGGCAAAGAAGAAGAAAAATGTCCTGGAATATCAGGAAATCAATGACTTTTTCAAGGACACGTCCCTGGATGCTGATCTTCTGGACAAAACCTTTGATTTTCTGGAGGCAAACGGAGTCGATATTCTGCGCACAGACTCCAATCCGAGCGACGACCTGATTCTTGACGATGATATCGTGGACATCGAAAATCTGGAGGAAGAAGAGGAAGTCGAGCTGGATAAAATCGATCTGTCAGTACCGGAGGGAGTCAGCATTGAAGATCCGGTCCGGATGTACCTCAAGGAGATCGGAAAGGTTCCTCTGCTTACCGCGGATGAGGAGATTGAGCTGGCAAAGCGCATGGAGCAGGGGGATGAGGAAGCCAAAAAGCGCCTTGCCGAAGCGAATCTGCGCCTGGTTGTCAGCATCGCGAAACGGTATGTCGGAAGGGGTATGCTCTTTCTGGACCTGATTCAGGAGGGAAATCTGGGTCTGATCAAAGCCGTTGAGAAGTTCGATTACAATAAAGGGTATAAATTCAGCACCTACGCGACATGGTGGATCCGTCAGGCGATCACCAGAGCGATCGCGGATCAGGCCAGAACCATCCGGATTCCCGTTCATATGGTGGAGACGATCAATAAACTGATCCGTGTTTCCCGCCAGCTTCTGCAGGAGCTTGGAAGGGAGCCGGTACCGGAGGAAATCGCCCAGGCTATGGATATGCCTGTGGAAAGGGTACGGGAAATCCTCAAGATCTCCCAGGAGCCGGTTTCTCTGGAGACACCCATCGGGGAAGAGGAGGACAGCCATCTGGGGGATTTCATCCAGGACGACAATGTTCCTGTCCCTGCGGAAGCCGCTGCCTTTACTCTGCTGCGCGATCAGCTTAATGAGGTACTGGGAACCCTGACAGAAAGAGAACAGAAGGTTCTGCGTCTGCGCTTTGGCCTGGATGACGGCCGCGCCAGAACGCTGGAGGAGGTAGGAAAGGAATTCAAGGTAACCCGCGAGAGAATCCGCCAGATTGAAGCAAAAGCTCTCCGCAAGCTCCGTCATCCCAGCCGCAGCCGTAAGCTCAAGGATTTTCTGGACTAAAGGGGGCGGTATGGAGCTGTCGAAGCGGCTGGCGGCTGTGGCGTCCCTGGTGACCAGGGGAAACGCGCTGGTGGATGTAGGCACGGATCATGCTTATCTCCCGGTATGGCTGGTCCTGAACGGGATCTGTCCGAAGGCTGTCGCTATGGATGTAAAGAAGGGACCTTTGGAGCGGGCAAGGCAGCATATCGCCGGGTATCATCTTTCGGAACAGATCGGGACGAGGCTGAGCGACGGACTTATTGCACTTACTCCTGAAAAGAGGGGAGACATGCCGTGGGATGGGCCGTGGACACTGGTGATAGCCGGAATGGGCGGCCCTCTCATGGAGAGGATACTCACGCAGGGACGATCTGCGCTGCCTCTGTTTACAGAAGCGGTGCTTCAGCCGCAGTCCGATCTGCCTCATTTCCGCAGATTCCTGAAAAAAGAAAACTATTGTGTGACACAGGAGAAGATGATTCTGGAGGAGGGAAAGTTTTATCCCATGATGAAGGTTGCTTTTCCGCCAGGCGTTTCCCTGACTGGCAGCTGTACCCGGGATCCGGAAGAGAGCCTCCGGCAATATGAGGATTCTTCCTATACGGAGGACGAGCTGTTCGGGCCTTTTCTCCTTTCGGAGCGGAATGACATACTAAGACAATATCTGGAAAGAGAGAGCAGGATCTGCGCGGGAATCATGGAAAATCTGTCCCATACCGATTCTGAGGCCGGAGCGAGGCGGAGGGAGGAAATCCTCCGCTATCAACGGCAGATTTCCAGTGCACTGACCCGGTTCCGGGATCCGGAGCCAGACCCATAAAAGAGGCGCGGGTGCTGATTGTACCGTTTCATTTGAACATAATGAAGGAGCTGAAATGAAAACAATAGAGCTGACGACATGGCTGGAGCAGCAGTATCCTTGCGAAGCCGCGGAGGAATGGGACAATGTCGGTCTTCTGACCGGAGAGGATACCGGAGAAGTTTTACATGTTTATCTGGCCCTTGACCTGACGGACGACGTTCTGGAGGCGGCGATAAATTCCGGCGCGGATTTCATCCTGACCCATCATCCCATGATTTTTAAAGGGATCAGAAAGATCAATAACCATTCTTTTACCGGACGTCGTATTTTACGGCTGATTCAGAATGGGATTGCTTATTATGCCATGCACACGAACTTTGACATTCTGGGGATGGCAGAATTGAGCTCCAGACGTATGAAGCTGAAAAACGCAAGGCCGTTAAGCATAACAAAGGCCGGGGGAGAAGCTGAGGCTCCGGAAGGTCTGGGAAGAACAGGCGAGCTGGAAAAAGAAATGACCTTTGCCCGGTTTGCCCTGTTTGTGAAAGAGGCCTTTGGCCTTGAGAGCGTCAGGGCTTACGGAGATCCGGATACGGTCATACGCACTGCTGCCATATGTACGGGTTCCGGGAAAAGTCTGCTGCCTGAGGTACTTTCCAGTGGGGCGGATGCCTATGTCACCGGCGATATTGATCATCATACCGGTATTGACGCGGTGGCAGACGGCTTGTGTGTCGTGGATGCCGGTCATTACGGAACCGAATATATGTTTATGGATGCGATGGAGGAGAAGCTTTCGGAAGCGTTTCCGGAGCTGATTGTGAGTAAAGCGCCTGTCAGAGAACCATATCTTCTGGTATGAGGCGGATACTGTCCGAAACCGCGAAGCGGCGGAATATGTGACAGGCATCGGACCGGGTCAGGAAGATACATGCGTTTATCCTGGCGTTTTCCATAAGAAAATCATCAGGAGGGAGGGCGATAGAGAATGAATGAAGAAAGAATAAAA
>CACZQU010000160.1 GCA_902783305.1 uncultured Lachnospiraceae bacterium
CATAAAGCGAAAATCCCATTTATCCATCTTGCCGCCTCCTGGGGTCATGATTTGTCCCATTGATTTGTTCATTTTATCACAGGACAGATCTTTGAGCAACTGTCTCCCGGCAAAACAGCCTTCCTGGCATTCCTTCAGATATATATTCAGTAATGCTTCCGGTACAGTTCCTGATTCCCTCCGGTGTACCGCAGTTAACTGTTTCTCTTCCTTCTTTTCGCAGCCGGGGCTCACGGCAATCAGAAAAACAGCGTTTCGACTGCACCAGGATCATATTCAGCAACCGCTGCTTCATCACCGTTATCCATACACGTCTGAAAAAATATCCGGAAGTGTCCGTGCGGCCGGTAGATGAAGGATCATTGATATCCATATCCATCTGCTCCGGCAGTTTTTTCTTTACCCTTCCTGTTCCTGTATTCTGCCTTGTCCGCAGCTTTCACATATCCGGTTCAGTAGGAATATCCGCATCCATATTCTTCAGATGATGAGCCCTGTCACCTTTGATTCTGATCTTGGATGCGTACGATGGTTCATCTTACTTCACTGTCTTTTTTAGAACTGTCTTCATTTCAGACAAAATGATATCCTTCAGATTCCAGAGCTTCTATGGCTTTCTCAAGCATTTCTTCTTTCACCAGGATATAGTCTGTGTTGTAGGTGGAAACGGCAAAGATTCCTATCTTCCTTTTCGCCAGGATTCCGGATATTTTCGCTAGGATTCCGATCAGTGTAAACTCCAGAATTCCCTGGATGCAGAAGCCTCGCCATCCATCTTCCCTTCTGATCGTCGTTTCCGGTGTATCCTCTGTTCTGCAGACCAGAGAAATCTCGTCCTCGGTTTTGCCAACGAAATAAAAGTCACGATCCAGATCAATCTCCGCTGTCGCGTTCAGCTGACATACAGTCATGTTATAGGGAAGTATCTTCAGTTCCATACTTTGCATTTCTCCTTTTTGGGTTTTTCATGGCTGTTTTTTCATCATTCTTCTGTCCGTTTGCCGAAGTATTGTCCGATGTTTCATTCCAAAGCTTATTCTGTTTTCTTCTCTGTTCCCCCGGGTATAATATGGTGTGACGGTTTCGCTGCAGTCCTTCTTAAGTTCCGCAGCTGCTCTGGTTCCTGGCCCTGTTCTGTGCTTACAGCCAGCGTATCGATACTGTTCAGCATATCAGGCTTGCTGTGAGAAAACCGCAGGTATGAAGCAAACCGCCCAGGCATCAAAACCTGAGCGGTTTCATTTTAAGGCAGGATGGTCTGAGCCGGATTACTGAACTTTAAAGGTGGAAGTATTGACCCACATTCCATCCCAATACAGATAGGTTGTATATGTACCGGTGGGAATGTCACCCGTCTCCTTATGCAGGTATCTGAAGAAATTCACGCCTGCCAGATTCCACCAGAGGGTCTGATATCCGTTATTGACTCTTTCAAAGGAAACATCCGTAGCCTGCTCAACATAAAGATATCCGTCCGGTGATTCAAAAGCCAGGGTTACAAAGAAGGATCTCGGTTTGGCCAGCTGCGGCATTTTCATCTGGAATTTGATTCCGTAATACTCGGATTCATTCTCAATGGCCGCTTTGATTTCTGCTGCCTTCAGTGCTTTGACTTTTTTGGCATCCTTGCTGGCATTTCCGCCCGCCTTCATTTTTCGAGGCTCAATGGAAACCTTCACGGAGGTATTTTTCAGTTTCCCGTCCTGGAAAACTGCTGCATCGCTCAATGTATATTCCTTTGTGTCGAGAATACTGTAAAGATTGTCCAGCAGTGTCACCCGGTAGCTTTTGCCTGGAATGCATTCCGTTGTTCTGAGCGAATGGTTTTTCGTTTCTCCCAGATTCCATCGGGTTTGCTTTGCATAGCCGTTATTAATCACTTCCAGAAGCACAATATAGGAAGATGAATCTCCTCCCGAGACATCCCAGGAAATAGTAGACGTACCGCCATCATAATCGAGGTAATTTTTCAGCGTTGCACTGGCTTCCGCTGCTGCACACAGCCCCAGCAATCCCAGAATCAGAACCACTGCTCCCAAAAACAAATACAGTTTCAGCCTTCTTTTCATTCCGGTTTTCTCCCCTTTTCCCGTTTTTTCCCTATAGGTTATTTTGATTCTATCATATTCAGGTGCAGTTTTCAATGCAAAAAGCCCGGGCAATCTGCCTGAGCTTGATTTTATCTCTGTTCCGAATCCTGATCCGGTTTCTCCTTGTCAAACTATCCCGGCTATACCAGATCAGCCCATGTGCAGCCTGACATCATTTTCAGATCCTCCGGTTTTATTTCAATCTGAAATCCCACCTTTCCGGCACTGACAAACATTTGCTCCATGGTCCTTGCACTTTCATGGATAAAAGTAGGAAAAATCTTTTTCATCCCGATGGGCGAGCATCCCCCATGCACATATCCCGTCAGGGGCAGCAGCTCCTTTTGAGGAATCATAGTGATTGACTTCTCGCCTGCTGCCTCCGCAGCTTTCTTCAAATTCAGCTCCCGCTCCACCGGAACGACAAATACATAATAGCGGCCGGTTTTTCCCTTTGTCACCAGCGTTTTGAAGACTTTTTCCGGGTCTTCACCCAGCATGCCTGCAATCTCCGCACCGCTTTTTGTGGAATCCGGTTCATAGGTCCGCGCAGTGTAGATGATCTTTTTCCCGTCCAGGAGGCGCATCACATTGGTCTTCTCGTTATTTTTCATTATCTCTGACCTTTCAGATCCGTTTTTCTTCTCACCGGGTTTCTGTTGAAAAACTGAATCATTTCTGTTTCGGAAAAAGTATAACACATGAGCCATGAGTCGTCTATCTGGCTTTTCGCCCGAAGAAATAACGACGATCCCTATGGAAAAAATGCTTGACAACCTGCAGGCTTTGGTGTAAGATCATTCTCGCCGCTTGAGGAAAGTGGGAATGTCGCGGGGTGGAGCAGTTTGGCAGCTCGTCGGGCTCATAACCCGGAGGTCGGGGGTTCAAGTCCCTCCCCCGCAACTTGATGGCTCAGTAGCTCAGCTGGCTAGAGCATTCGGTTCATACCCGGAGTGTCATAGGTTCGAGTCCTATCTGAGCCACTCCAGAAACTCCAGAAGACACTCCGCTTCTGGGGTTTTCTTGTATACGGTGCTTTCCTCGGAAACCCGTTCTCCCGGAATGCTTCCGGATCGGCGGATTCCGGGTCAGAGCCGGAGACTCCGGCAGTTTTCCGGCTGATGGATGTATAATGATGATTTCCCGGATAAAACCTCAGGCTTCAGACTCCCAGCGCGGAAAGTAACTTCCCGGCATGGGCAGGAAATCAAATATTTAGACAGATCAGAACAATTCTTCGCATCCCCGGCATGGAAGGAATGAAATAAATGGATATTGAGTATCTGCTTTCATTACAGGAGTTTCGGGAGACCGGCGGACAATGGCTGGCCCCGGTCATGAGTGTATTGAGCAAAATGGCCCAGTACGCCCTGCTGATTGTCCCGATCCTTATTTTCTGGAACGCGCGGAGGGAGACAGGATACTGGTACCTGCTGAACATGGGCCTGTCCGACTTTGTGAACAATCTGGTCAAAATGGCCGCCTGTGTATACCGTCCCTGGATCCGTGAGAAACGGATCATTCCATGGGGAGACGCCAAGGCCGATGCAACGGGATATTCCTTTCCGTCCGGGCACACGGTGATCGCGACTTCCGTTCTCGGGCCGGTGGGGGTCAGACAGTGGAAAAGACGGAAATGGCTGTCCCTGCTCTGCTTTTTGCTGGTGCTGCTGGTCGCCTTTTCCAGAAACTTTCTGGGAGTGCATACGCCGCAGGACGTGCTGG
>CACZQU010000161.1 GCA_902783305.1 uncultured Lachnospiraceae bacterium
CCTATATTCGTATTCCATGGGGCCCCTGGTCTCGCCTGCCGGCTCGGTCGTTGCTAAACGCGTGCCACTGGCACGCAGCAACCCACTCCATACGAATATAGGAGCGTGCAAAGAATCCATCACTCCACTTGCGAGCAAGCTCGCAGTGGAGCATGGCTTTTTGCACTGGAGTCATAAATTCTCAGAACCTCCTGAGTATAGACTCCAGGCTTGTCATATATGATCAGCGGCGCTTCTACTTTCAGCCTGGAGCTCCCGCCCTTCCTGGCCTCAATCAACACCATGGCAGGCTCCTTGTCCACATAAGGATGCACCATCCTCATCCTTTTCGGTTCCAGCCGGTTTCCTGACAGATGGTCAAAAATCTCCACCAGACGAAACGGCCGGTGGATCATGTACAATCTCCCTTTTTCCGGAAGAATGGCAGCTGCCTGTGAAGCAATATCCTGCAAAGTACATTTTATTTCATGTCTTGCTATCGCCTTGGGCAGATCCTGATTCAGCAGTCCATGTCCCCCTGTCATATACGGCGGATTACAGATGATGACATGAAAAGAAGCCGCACCATAGATTTTGGCGGCTTCTTTAATATCTCCCTGCGTGATATGTATCCGATCCTCCAGACCGTTATATGCCACGGACCGGATCGCTGCATCCACGCATTCCTCCTGTATTTCCAATCCTTCAATTCTTGTGCACTTTGTTCTGGATGCCAGAAGAACCGGCAGGATTCCGTTTCCTGTTCCCAGATCCACTACACTCTCCCAGGGCTTTATGTTTACGAAGGAAGACAGAAGTACAGCATCGATCCCAAAACAAAACCGGGAGGGATCCTGGATCAGATAATATCCGTTGAGCAGATCATCGAGCCTTTCATTCTCCTTTATCAGGGATTTTCGCTCCATACTCTGGTGACTCCTTCTTTTCGGCTGAATTGCGTGGTTTCTTCCGGGTTCCTTTTCTTGCAGAATCCTCTTTTGGCTTTCCCTTTGTCTTCCCCTGGCCGGGTTTCATTTCCTTTGTTTCCTTCCGGCTTTCGTTTTTTTCTCTGCGTTCAGACGAATCCGGATTCTTTTTTGCTTTCTTATCCTTTCTGGGGACCGCCGGCTGCAAATCAGTATCCTCAAAGGAATTTTCCGCGTTATTTCCGGATTCTCCGCGGACGGACCCGGTATTTTTCTTTGACTGGTTTTTCCCCCCGCGCTTTTCCGGATACTCGTCCGGAATCTCTTCATCATCCAGGCTCACCAGGCTGTCTTTTGTATTCTTTTCGGCTCTGGAACCCTTTTCCTGGTCCTTACCCTTCTTTTTTTTCTGGTGGAAAGTGATTTCATCGACAGAGCACTCCACCATTTCCTTTTCATCATCCAGCTCAATCATGACCTTTACGGTCTGACGAAGGACATTGACAGAATGAACCTTTCCTTCCAATCCCTCCTCAAGAATCACCATATCCCCTGGCGATGGAAGCTTACGGTTCAGCTCCTCATAAGTCTCCTGTTCATTTTTCAGGCAGCACATCAACCGCCCGCAGACTCCGGAAATTTTTGTCTGATTCAGCGACAGGTTCTGTTCCTTAGCCATCCTGATCGATACCGGTACAAAATCGGTCAGATAAGAATGGCAGCATAAGGATCTTCCGCAGATTCCGATCCCTCCCAGAATCTTTGCTTCATCCCTGACACCAATCTGACGAAGTTCAATCCTTGTCTTGAAAATCGCGGCGAGATCTTTTACCAGAATCCGGAAATCAATCCGTCCATCCGCCGTGAAATAAAACAGGATCTTGCTGTCATCAAAAGCAAACTCCACATCAATCAGCTTCATGTCCAGATGATGTTCATTGATTTTGCGGACACAAATCTGATACGCTTCCTTTTCCTTTTTCCTGTTTTCCTCTATTTTCTGGTCATCTTTCTCATCGGCGATCCGGCACACCTCGCGCAGAGGACGAACGATTTTATCCTCCGGTACCAGTCTTGGTTCAAAAATAACTCTCCCGTATTCCAATCCCCGGGAAGTCTCCACAATCACATGATCACCGGACCGGACAACCAGGTCCTTCGGATCAAAATAATACACTTTGCTGATATTGCGGAATCTGACCCCTATAATATTAACCATTCTATTTCTCCCTGATTGTCAGGAACAAAAGCTCTATCGCAATCTGAGCGTTTGCGTTTGCCTGAATCCGGACTCTGGTCTTGTCCAGGCATTCATTGATCTTCTCCAGATTTTCATAAGAACGCTTGCTGGCCTGTTCCCTGATATAATTGATCTCCTGTTTGAAAACCAGATGATCGATTTCTCTGGTTGCCTTAAACATGAGAATATCACGGAACCAGAACTGTAAAATTTCAATATACTCCAGCGCCTTTTGCTTATCCTGTGAAAACAGACGCACCGCATCCGCCAGTTCATTTTCCTGGCGCTCATCAATTGAACGCAGCAGACGGACAACCGTCTGAGACATCTCTTTAAAATCTTCGGCAGATGCTGCCTGTGCCCTTCCGATGCTTCCCTGTGACAAAGAAGCATCCAGCTCCGCTTCCTCATCGGAAAGGCCAAGATGCTCCATGAGATATCTTTTTATCTCCTTCTCATCTACCAGCCGGATATCCAGTCTCACACATCTTGAACGGATCGTTGGAAGCAGGCTTTCCATATTTGTCGTAAGCAGCATGATTATCGCGTACTCTGGCGGTTCTTCGATCGTCTTAAGAAGAATATTCTGCGCCGTTTCCCCCATCATCTGCGCATCAGGTATTACATAAATTTTATACGGACCCGAATATGGACGAATCACAATGTCATTCACAATCTGAGTACGCACTTCTTCCGCAGTAATCACATTAGGCTTTTCATGTAAGACAGTAATAATGTCAGGATGATTACCCCCATTGGCTCTCTTACAGGAATCGCATTCCATACAGGGCTCAATTCCTTTTTTCTCACATTGCAATGCTGCGGCAAAGGTTCTGGCAATCATCTTTTTCCCGACACCCTTTTCCCCATTCAGGATATAAGAATGGGAAATTTTTCCGGTGGCGATAGAATTCTGCAAATAACGAATTTCTTCTTCATGTCCTACTATTTCATTAAATTGAACCATATCCGTCCCTCATATGCAGACCATAACTCCCTCCAAAAAAACTGTCTCTTACAGTATATAACAAACAAGGTTCACTATTCAATCTTTTCTTTTGCTGTTCTCCATCTGATCAGCAGCAGTGTGACTATTCATTCAATTCCATATATTCCTTTATTTCCTGCAGGCACCTTTCGAAGCTGTCATTGACAAACCTTCTGTTGATTCCCGCTTTCTTCAGGTTTTCCTCTGAAAAATCCCGCTGATCTGCCAGAAACCTCCTGCACATTTCTTCATACTGAGGAATCTGCTGTTCTTTTTCCCTCTTAATCGCCCGGAGCAGCCGTTCTCCGTCCTCCACTTCGATATATACGGGACATACTGCTTCTTCTCCGAAATACTCTTTCATTTTCCGATAGGATTCCAGCGTACCGACAGCCAGATAATCCGAAGCATTCAGGTCAACTGCATCGTCCTTTACCGTGAAATACGTCCATTTTCCTTTTACGGTATAATAATCTCTTTTCTCGATAACGAGTCCCTGGTCTTCCAGATTTTTCAGTTTTTCCTCATCCACAAAATAATAGTCGATTCCATTCTGCTCTCCCTGCCGTTCCGGCCGGGTTGTATACAGAACAATATTCCTGAACCGGTCATAATGTTTCAGAAAATAATCATAAATGCTGTCTTTGCCTGACGAGCTTTTTCCCATAAAATAATATATTTTACCCATGATATACGACCTTTATCGTTCTTCCGCTGTGATCCGACAATCCTTGCAGCGAAACACCTCCATCCACATACTGCTGCATTTGCCGGGCAAGCTCCTTTGTAATCAGCTCACCCGGCACCACAATCGGAATCCCCGGAGGATACAGATAAACAGATTCCGATGAAATACAGTCTCCGCTTTGTCCGGTACAGACAGGCCTTGAAGGCGCATCCATTGCGTTTTCCACTGTCATTTTTACGGAAAGGCGGTGATGAAACAGATCCGGGAGAGAGGAAGCTTCCTTGTCCGCCGTCATATTTTCATCATCGTTTATTTTTCTCAGATCTCCCCTGATCTGATTCACTGCCTCAAAAAGCCTTTCAAAACCTTCTTCCGTATCGCCTACTGTTGACAGCATAAGCACATACCCCGGCGCAGCCATCTCCGGCTCGAGCCGGAATTCCTGCCGGAAACGCTGTGCCATGGCAAATCCGTCCCGGCACATAAGGAGGATCCGGGACCGGTCAAATCCAAAACAGGATGAAGGAACACCAGGCTTCAGCACAGATCCCTCCCCGATCCTTCTCCTGAAGCGGTCAAGACGTTCTGTATAGACGGCAAATGCTTCCTCTCCCTTTTTTTCCAGAAAAGCAGCACACTGATCAAGACTGGACATCAGCACGTAAGAAGGACTGCTTGTCTGAAAAATGCCCATGTATTTTTCGATCTCCTCTTCAGCGACACGATCTGAGCACAGATGCAGAACAGCTGTCTGTGTCATGGCGGGGAGAGTTTTGTGAAAGCTCTGGGCGACGACATCTGCCCCCTCATCCACCGCGCTTCCCGGAAAATAATCACTGAACCGGAAATGCGCTCCATGAGCTTCATCCACAAGCAAAGGAATATTATACTCATGGACAATACGGGAAATTTCCCGGATATCAGAGACCACTCCGTCATAGGTAGGAGAAGTCAGCACAACCGCTTTGATTTCCGCATCTGCTTCCAAAGCGTTCCTTACTTCCTCCGGATCGACATCGGCGTTGATCCCTGTCACACAATCCGGCCTTGGATACACATAGGAAAGCTTCAGCCTTCGCAGATACGCAGCATGATATACGGATTTATGACAGTTTCTCGCCATCAGGATTTTTTCTCCTGGCTTTATCGCCGCACTGATCATGGAAAGGACTGCGGCTGTGCTGCCGTTCACACTGAGCCAGCACTTCTTCGAACCATACAGACGCGAAATTCTCTCCTGCGTATCTTTCAGAATCCCCTCTGCATGGTGAAGATTGTCGAATCCGTCGATCTCCGTGATATCCCGGTCAAAGGGCAGCTCCCAGGAAGAAAAAACCGGGTTTCTCTTATGTCCCGGCATGTGGAAGGGGTAAACGCCCTCGTTACGGTAATCCTTCAGCTTCTGATACAGTTCATCCATTTCACCTTTTTCCTTCAGACAAAGAGGTGAAGGGTAGATGGTATTTTCCCCTTCACCTCATCCATATACGACAGGGTAAGTTATTCTGATGCCGGTTCCATAATCCGCACTATACTGCTTCAGACGAGATCTGCCTTATAAAAGAGCTCTGATGGCATTCAGTACACAAAGAACCATGACACCCACATCCGAAAGGATCGCAATCCACATATTCGCCATCCCCAAAGCGCCCAGAACCAGACAGATCATTTTTACCGCCAGGGCAAAAAGGATATTTTCCCAGACAATCCTCAGGCACTTTCTGGAAATCCGGACAGCTTTTGCAATCTGACGGGGATCATCATTCATCAGGACGACATCAGCAGCTTCGATCGCGGCGTCTGATCCGATCGCACCCATGGCAATACCGATATCAGCCCTGGACAAGACAGGTGCATCATTGATTCCATCTCCCACAAATGCCAGCTTTTCCTTCCCCTTATTCTCCTTCAGAAGCTTTTCCACCACGGTAACTTTATCCTCAGGCAAAAGACCTGCGTACACTTCATCGATACCCAGCTTTCCGGCTATTTCCTTTGCCGGTTTTTCCAGATCACCGGTGAGCATGACCGTCTTCCTGATTCCCGCCTCCTTCAGCAATCGGACAGCTTCCTCAGCCTGGGGTTTGACTTCATCGGAAACCACAATATGACCTGCATAGGTCCCTCCGATTGCCATATGAACTATTGTACCTGTGCTATGGCATTCCACAGCGCTCACTCCGACCTGTTCCATCAGACGGATCGTTCCGGCCGCAGCTTCGATGTCGTCGACTTTCCCTTTGACGCCGAATCCCCCGATTTCTTCCACCTGTCCGACTCTGCTTCTGTCAATCTCTTGTCCGTAAGCCCTCTGTAAAGAAGCGCTGATCGGGTGAGAAGAATAGCTTTCCAGCAAAGCCGCATATTCCAGAACCTTTTTTTCTTCCATCGGTGAATGATGAATGCCGGTCACCTCAAAAGAACCCTTTGTCATCGTTCCTGTCTTGTCAAAAGCGACCGTCTTTACCAGCGATAAAGTCTCCAGATAATTTGAGCCCTTAATTAAAATCCCCTGCCTGCTCGCTGCGCCAAGGCCGGCAAAAAAACTGAGCGGAATACTGATCACAACCGCACATGGACAGCTGATCACAAGGAAAATACAGGCCCGGTAAAGCCAGGTGCTCCAGTTTGCCGAAGCCTGACCTGCAAAAATCGAAAAAAGAGGCGGAAGCAGAGCCAGCACCAGAGCACTGAAGCATACCGCAGGAGTATAATATCTGGCAAACCGGGAAATAAAATTCTCGGACTTTGATTTCCTTGAAGCAGCATTTTCCACCAGATCCAGAATTCTGGACGCTGTAGACTCTTCAAATTCCGCCGTCGTTCTGATCTTCAGGATACCTGTCATATTGATGCAGCCGCTGAGAGCCTCTTCACCTGCACCAATGTCCCGGGGAATGCTTTCTCCCGTCAAGGCACTGGTATTTAAGGTTGAAACTCCTTCCTCGACAATTCCGTCCAGAGGAATTTTTTCCCCGGGTCTGACCAGAATCAGGCTTCCGATCGGAATATCCTCCGGATCTGTCTCCTCCCATTCACCATCCACAAGGAGATTCGCCGTATCCGGCCGGATATCCATCAGACTTACTATACTGCGGCGGCTTTTCCCGACGGCGTATCCCTGAAACAGTTCTCCGACCTGATAAAGCAGCATTACCGCAACAGCTTCCGTATAGCTTGAGGAATGCTCATAGATCCCGACAGCGACAGCTCCGATCGTAGCGATCGTCATCAGAAAATTTTCATCAAATACCTGCCCGTTACAGATTCCCTTCCAGGATTTCCTGAGGATGTCAAAGCCAACCGTAAAATAAGGAATCAGATACAGAAAAAGGCTCAGCTGCCATGGTATTGCATCATCCGGAAGAAGCACAAGAACTGCCATCATCCCTGCTGCGGCAAGAATCCGGAACAAAAGACGTTTCTGTTTCTTATTCATTATACTATTCTCCCTTGCGTCCCGCATGAAGAAAACAACACATATTCTGAGATATGACTGGAGTTTCTGACTTCATGGTCCGGTCACAGAAAGACTTCGCAATCCTCTTCTACCTTTTTGCAGTTATTACGGACCTCCTTCATCACAGAATCCACGTCTGCGTTATCCTCGAATTCCACTTTCATTTTCAAAGTCATGAAGCTGACTACTGCATCCTTGACACCCTTTGTTTTTTTCGCCGCCTGCTCCATCTTTTCCGCGCAGTTTGCACA
>CACZQU010000162.1 GCA_902783305.1 uncultured Lachnospiraceae bacterium
CATTTTTATGTTGTTTTATGTTGGTTTTATTTGACATTCTCCCTTTGGTATGTCATACTGAACACAGGAAAAAGCCAAACCGGCCTCCTGGATTCATGCTTTCAGGACAAATGGCTCCGGGGGATTGTTCCGCGTTTCGCACCCCCGCGATTCCGGAGTCATTCATTTCAGACCCGCTTATTTACCGCAGAAAAGATCAACGAAAGGATTTCCCATGTATCTGTCTGATCTGCATACTCATTCCATCGCCAGCGGCCATGGAACCGACTGCACAATTCTCACCATGGCAAAAGAAGCTTCAGCCCGGGGGCTGAAGCTTCTCGGTATCTCGGATCATGGACCGGCCACTCCTGGAGCCGGTACCGAATCCTATTTCCGTAGTCTCACCTATACGCCAAAAAAGCGTTGCGGCATCGACATTCTGTATGGAGCCGAATGTAATATTCTGAGCCAGGAAGGAAAGCTGGATCTTGACGACAGCCTTCTGGAGCTTCTGGATTACGGCATTGCCAGCTTCCACGTGCAGAATTTCAGGCCGTCTTCCATAAAAGAGAATACGCAGGCCATGATTTCCGCTTTCCGTCATCCCGGCATAAAAATCGCGGGACACTGTGACGATGTCCGCTACCCGCTGGACATCGATACGGTAGTTGCCCATGCCGGACAATACCATGTCATCATGGAAGTCAATGAAGCGTCCCTTATGCCGGGCAGCAGCCGGGGAGATACCAGGGAAAACTGCCGGAGGATCCTGAGTGCCTGCAAGCGGTTCTGTGTCCCGGTCATTCTCTCCAGCGACAGTCATGGCGCGGAGCATATCGGAGACTTTCCCCTTGCCGCCGCTTTTGTCCACGGACAGGGGTTTCCCGAAGACCTGATCCTGAACAACCGGATCAACGAACTGAAAGCCTTTCTGGCGGCAAGATAAAGGCATCCTCCACAGATAACTGCAAAAGCAGAATGACTCCTGAGGATTGTTCCGCGCTTTGCGTTCCCTTCCTTCCCGGAGTCATCAATCCCGTCACGAGGAAAATGGACGGACGCATTGCCCACAGAACTGATGTGTTTATGCCGGTGAACCGTCATTCCTCGTCAAGGATCTCCTGGGCAATCCGCTTTCTCGAGGTTCCATGATCCATGGCCTGCTTTCCAATATAGCGGTGTGCTTCATCTTCCGTCATATGCTGATGTTCCATCAGCAGAAATTTCGCTTTATCGATCAGCTTGATTTCCTGCACTTTCTCTTCGGCTGCCTGTACCCGGTCTTCAAGCTTTTTTAATCTTGCCTGGTGTGCAGACAGAAAACGCATCGCGCGGTTGAGGCGATGTATCGTAAACGGCTTGTCAATCACAAGGATTCCATAGTCGATAACCCGTTCCATTGTTTCCACATAAATGTTGCCCGGAACAATCAAAAGGATCGAGGCACTGCATTGACGGGCTGTATCGATCGCCAGCTCCACACCTGATTCACCCTGAAGCGGAGAATTGATCACCACAATGGTATAATAGCGTTCCAGAATATATCTTCTGGCACCGGCTGCACTGTCTATATATTCAGCCTGCATAATACATTCGTTCTGAAGTGATCTCCTGATCAGCGGCAATAATTCCTTTTTTCCTAAAAAAAAAAAAAAAAAATGCTTTATCTGTTCTTCTCTTGAGGGCATATCATCACTCCCACCCCATCATATACCAGTTACACTCAGCTGCTGCTTTAGTGTAACTGCATATACCGCGGCTTTTCATTACAACCGGCAGTCCGTTTCACTCGCAAAGACAACAGGTCAGATGACTTACTGCTGACTGCAATACACCCGAAGAATCTCTCCCGGAACGATCTGCCTGACAAAGGAACTTTTCATGGCGGCCATTCCCGCTTCCTTCCTTGATGAGGGAAGAAGAACGCCCTCCTGATGCTCATCCGGAAGCACAAGACTGCGCTCAATTCCTGAAAGCCCGGCGTGAATCAAAAGCGCATAAACCAGATAAGGATTGCCTGACGCATCGGGTGACCGAAGCTCCGCCCTCGTCCGTCCATGAAAAGATTCAATGTACATCAGCTCAGACTTCCCTTCGCTGGACCAGTCAGCCCGGTCCGGGGCACTGCTTTTGCCAAGCCTGACATAAGAATCCTCTGTGGGGTTGAGGAAAACCGTTATATCCCGGATAACCTCCAGAATCCCCGCCGCCGCAGAAAGCGCCACATCCAGCCCGTCGCTTCGGGATGCATACATATTTATATGATATCCATTGCCGGGCTGATCCGGAAGCGGCATCGGAGAGAAATCTGCGCAAAGCCCATACCGGTCTGCTATTGTTCTGACCGCCATCTTGAATGTCGTGATCTGATCAGCAGCTTTCAAAGGCTTCGCATAATGGAAATCGATCTCATTCTGCCCCGGTCCGCGCTCATGATGAGAGCGCTCCGGAGTCAGTCCCATCCTCTCAATGGTCAGATTGATTTCCCGGCGGATATTCTCACACTTGTCGGCCGGAGCAATGTCGAGATAGCCTGCATGATCATATGGTATTTTCGTCGGATTCCCGTTTTCATCCTTCAGAAACAGATAAAACTCACTCTCCGTACCGAAGCGGAATTCCACCCCCGCTTCCTTTGCTTTTTTCACTGCAGTCTTCAGGATATGTCTGGTATCCGAACCATATACTTCTCCATCCGGTGTACAGACATCGCAGAACATACGCAGAACTTTTCCGCTTTCCGACCGCCAGGGCAGCATGGTCAGCGTATCCGGGTCGGGCTTCAGGTAAAGCGAAGCATAAGGACTCTCTGCAAATCCCTTGATCGCCCTGGCATTGATCGGAATACCAATTTCAAAGGCTTTCCTTACCTCGCCCGGCATCACAGCGATATTCTTCTGAACACCATATGCATCTCTGAAGGCAAGACGGACAAAGCGGACATCCTCTTCCTCAATCTGACCCAGTACTTCATCAATCGTATAGCTCATATCTGACAGCCTTTCTTTTTTTGTTTTTCGGTTCAGAAACACTGCGGGTGTTCCTGCCCCGCTAAAATCATTTTACTCTACCGTGACACTCTTGGCCAGGTTCCTCGGCTTATCTACATCCAGGCCTTTGGCCACACTGATATAGTATCCGAGAAGCTGAAGCGGAACTACCGCAAGAATCCCGGAAAAATGATCTTCTGTCTCCGGAATCCTGATGACAAAATCCATGCTGCTGCAGATTGCTTCATTTTCCAGATCCGTAATTGCAATCAGATAGGCTCCCCTGGCCTTGCATTCTTTCATGTTGCTGATGGTTTTTTCCACAAGCTTTTTCTGTGTAAAAACACCGATCACCGGGGTGCGCTCCTCGATCAGGCTGATGGTTCCATGCTTAAGCTCTCCTGCCGCGTATGCTTCACTGTGGATGTAGGTAATCTCCTTCAGCTTCAGACTGCCTTCCATGCTTATCGCATAATCCGCTCCCCTTCCGATAAAGAAAGCATCTTTTGCATTGGAAAATTTCGAGGCAAACCACTGAATCCGTTCCTGCCCCATAAGAAGCCTGGTAATTTTATCCGGAAGAGAGCGGATTTCCTCGATACAGGAGCAGTACATATCCCGGTTTATTTTCCCCTTTACAAAAGCCATTTTGACAGAAAGCAGATACATCAGCATGAGCTGGGAGGAAAATGCCTTTGTGGTCGCGACCGCGATCTCGGGGCCAGCCTTGGTAAAGAGCACATGATCCGCCTCGCGGGCGATGGCCGATCCCTCTACATTCACAATCCCGAGCGTCCGGATTCCATTTTCCTTCGCAATGCGCAGCGCCTCAAGGCTGTCTGCCGTTTCTCCGGACTGTGAGATCACGATGGCCAGTGCGTTCGGTACCGGTAAAATCCTGCGATACCTGTATTCGGATGCCAGCTCCACACGAACCGGGATCTGCGCCAGGTCTTCCATCACATACTGCGCCGTCATTCCTGCATGCCATGCAGAACCACAGGCGATGATACAGACAGAATCTGTGTGTTGAAGGAGTTCATCATCAAGACCGGCTTCACACAAATCGATCCCGTTCTCTTTCAGGACACTGTCCATGGTGTTTCTCACCGCCTGAGGCTGCTCATGAATCTCCTTCATCATATAATGCTCATAGCCGTTTTTATCCGCCCCTGCCGCATCCCAGGTCACTTCCGATTCAGGAATCGTGATCTCATCACCATTGAGGTCAAAAAACTGAACTTTCCCGGGGATAAGCCTTGCCGACTGATGATTTCCGATATAGTATACTTTCCTGGTGTGATTCAGCATCGCCGTCACATCAGAGGCCAGAAAGGATTCCTCTGCGGATAAACCGATGATCATCGGGCTGTCCTTTCTCGCCGCGTAGATCTCACCAGGATAATCCTTAAACATCAAGGCAAGGGCATAGCTTCCCCTTACCCTGACCATCATTCTGTTGATGGCATCAATCGGTCCGATTTTATATTTTTTATAATAATAATCGACAATCTTAATCGCAACCTCCGTGTCCGTATCGCTGTAAAACTCATATCCATGGCGAAGCAGCTTTTCCCGCAGCTCCTCATAGTTCTCAATGATTCCGTTGTGTACTCCGATCACATCGGAGGTGGAGTAGTCAGACTGCTCCTCATGAAATGCACCGCTGATGTGAGGATGCGCGTTAATTTCATTCGGTTCTCCGTGGGTCGCCCATCTGGTGTGGCCGATGCCGCATTTCCCGGAAAGGGTTCTTCCGCCTTCCACCCTCTCGACCAGGTTATGGATCTTCCCCATCGCTTTCACCAGCTTTACTGATCCGTTCTCATCGAGAACGGCCATTCCAGCCGAATCATACCCCCTGTACTCCAGTTTTCCCAGTCCTTCCAGAAGGATCTCAGCTGCCTGTCTGTTACCTGTATACCCGACAATTCCGCACATTTTCCTTCACCATCCATTCTTCCGAATGAGTCTTACAGATTTGAATACCCCATCAGTGCCTGATCCACTTCCCTTGCGGCGCTGCGCCCTTCCGCTATGGCCCATACCACCAGGGACTGCCCCCGATGCATATCTCCTGCCGCGTAGATC
>CACZQU010000163.1 GCA_902783305.1 uncultured Lachnospiraceae bacterium
CGCTCCATCCACCTGGGCTGCTTCAAACAGGGAGGTATCAATTCCCATCATGCCGGCCATCAGCAGGATCGTCGTATTGCCGAACCACATAAGGAAGTTCATGAATGCCACCAAAGTCCTTGTACTCCAGACATTGGTGAAGAAGCGGAAGGGCTGGGAAAGGATCCCCATATTGATCAGAATGCTGTTGACCGGACCGCCGTCAGAGAACAAGGTAAAGAACAGCATGGCGAAAGCGGATGCCATGATCAGGTTGGGAAGGTAAATAACGGTCTTGAAAAAACGCTGCCCTTTCAGTCTGAGGCTCGGATCGGAGAACCAGGCGCCCAGAAGAAGGGATACAATGATCTGAGGGACAAAGCCCATAATCCACATGATCAAAGTGTTTTTGGTATAGGTAAGAAGATCTCCATTCGTGAGAATGGTGACGAAGTTTTTCCATCCGACGAAATTTGGTCCCACCTGGGTCAGTCCGGAACGATAGTTTTCGAAAAAGCTGTTGTAAACCGTGTTGCAAAGCGGAATCAGCTGGAAAACAACATAAACCACAATAAAAGGAATCAGGAAAATGTATCCCCATTTGTTATACCGGACCACTTTCCCCTTTCCGGAATCCTTCATAGTACCCTCCTTATTATGTTGTGAAAAATGCCTGTCTGGAACCCCAGACAGGCATTTGTTCAAAGACGTTACATTATACGTGAAAAACGTACAATCAGCCAAGCTCCGGATATTTCTCAATTACAGCCTTATAGAACATATCGCGCGCTTCATCATAGGAAAGATTCCCGTCAAAGTAGTTCTTCATCGCGTTCTGGAACTCTTCGTTGCAGCCCTGGTCATAAGAGGAAAGATTGCTCAGATCAACCTTCTCCGCACCGGCACAGAACATTTCAAGGGCATTCTGGCCGCCAAGAACAGCATCACCGTAGGACTCATCTGCGGCAAGCTCTTCCATGACCGGTTTATTGTTGACAAAATCATTGTCAGCAAGCACGATCTCTTTCATGACTTCGGGATTGCAGGTCATCTGCTTCATAATATCCGCAACAAGTGAGGGATTGTCCGTTCCGGCAGCTCCACAGATCCAGGTACCGCCCCAGAAGAAGCCCTGCGGTCCTTCGACAGCGCCCCAGCCGCCTGCGTTGGCAATGGAGCCTTCCGTATCGGCAGCCATGCAGAAGTCGATCAGCCAGGCCGGCCCAAAGTAGCAGAATACCTTTCCTTCCGGATAGAAGCCCTTGCTCCAGTCGTCGCTCCACAGCTCATAGGTATTGGTATAGCCTGCATCGACAAGCGCCTTGGAATCCTCAACCCATTTCATCAGGTTGTCATCAATCGTGATCACACCGTCCTGTACCCACTTGCCGGATACGTTGTTGGAGTATACACGATAGGTATCATTTACAGTAGAGACGATGTTGTAGCCGGCTTCCTTCAGCTCTTCAGCGGTGGCGGTAAAGGTATCCCAGTCCGCAACCTTGGCCTGGACGGCTTCCAGATCATCGCTTCCGAAAACTTCTTTCGCGATGTCGCGGTTGAAAATCAGAACGCCAGGGCAGCCCTGCCATGAAACGCCCTTCAGATTGCCGTTGGAATCGGTAACGATATCCTTGGTATACTGATACTGATCAGCGACGTCTTCCTCTGTGATGCCAAGATCGGCAACACTGACCGTGAAATCGGTATCGACATACTTGAGTGCGTAGTCTGCTTCCACAAGGAACAGGTCTACTTTGTCATCAGCTGCCGCGCTCTCCTGGCCGAGGAGATGCTCATCGAGGTTGTTCTGATAAGCATTGTCATCATTCGGAGTGATATTCCACTTTACGGTGACATCACCGATCTTGCCCGAGGTGGCATCGACCTCCTCATATCCCGGATAATGATCCGTGATACGGGACTTGAACTCCTCATTCCAGCAGTAGATGTTGAGGACAGAGCCCTCAGCCTCTTCTGCCATCGCGGGGGCTGCAGCGCCCATAGCCATGCCGGCAACCATTGCTGCAGAAAGGACTACACTGAGCATTTTCTTCATAATAAAACCCTCCTGAAACATTTTTGTACGTGTTTGTATCACTTAATCGTTTTCGTAAGTTCATGATATAACAGATTATCCAATTTTGCAAGCACTATTTTTCTTTTCTTATGTGGTATTTTCCTTTTTGTCATTTTGAACAAAGACGCTTCTGTTCTTTCTTTCCGTTTTTTTGCAATTTCGGTATTTCGTTTCCCAATTGGGCGAAAATGTTTCGTTCTGAACGAAAAAACACGGATACCATCCGCCTGCGTATAACGTAACCGTCAGACCGTGAACAGCAGCATTCCGGATAAACTGACAGAATCCGGTCAGTTTTCCGGTGTCAAATCCGGATAACTATGCTATAATTGTGCGTAAAGGTATATCACTAAAGTTTTTTCGTTTCGGAAAGAGGTATAAATCCATGTCCAGTAACTCTGTTTCCCGGGATGCTCCCTATCAGAATCCTTCCTTTCTTCCAAAGTCCATGTGGATCTTAAGCGGCAGCGCGCTGAAGGTCTTTGCCTGCGTGATCATGCTTATTGACCATAGTGCGGCCTATCTGGTTGGTTACTATGATTTTTCCAAAACCCCTGTCCTTCAGCTTCCGTGGAGTACGTATTCCCTGTATATGGTGATGCGGGGAATCGGAAGACTGGCGTTCCCGATCTTCTGCTTTCTGATTACGGAAGGCTTTGCGCATACCCGGAACCGCCTGAAATACGGACGAAACCTTCTTATTTTCGCTTTTCTTTCGGAGATTCCCTGGAACCTCGTCCATATGAACCTTCATTATTCCAAACAGAATGTTTTTTTTACCCTGTTTCTGGGCGTTCTGGCGATGTCCCTTGCGGAATATTTTGAATCCAGACCGTTGCTGCAGGTTCTGTCCATGTTTGCCGTTTTGTTTCTTTCGACAAAAGTCAATGCCGATTACAGCTACCGTGGATTCATCCTGCTGATGATCTTTTACTGGCTGAGAAAGCAGCGGACCGCCCAGGCTCTCATTGCCAGCTCCTGGCTGTATTATGAATGGGCCGCCGGTTTTGCCTTCATTCCCATTAATATGTACAACGGGAAGCGAGGTTTCATCCAGTCCAGGCCCGCCAAGTATTTCTTCTATCTGTTTTACCCGCTTCATCTGCTGATCATCTGGATGGTGAGAAAACGGCTCCTGGGCTACTGACTTTATC
Organism: uncultured Lachnospiraceae bacterium; assembly: GCA_902783305.1. Classification (GTDB taxonomy): domain Bacteria; phylum Bacillota; class Clostridia; order Lachnospirales; family Lachnospiraceae; genus Blautia_A. The sequence goes on from CACZQU010000163.1 coordinate 3,214, forward strand.
CCGCTGCATCTGTGTGTGAGCGGCTGTTCTCCACGGTGAGCCTGCCCGCAAACAGAACGATGAATGCTTTTGCATGCAGGGTAGAGGGAGTGGCAGCAGCACCCCCTGCCATATCACAAAAGGAGGCCATGCAGTAATGCATGGCCTCCTTTTGTAAATGCCTGAAGAATACCCGTTCAGATTTGCTCCCTTCTGAAATCCCTGATTCAGACCGGCTTTCCGGAAAGGATTTCTCCCGGATCAAAAGGGCTTTTCTCTTCAGTGCTGTTCATTCCTGTCTTCTGCCCCGTATCCTTGACTTCACCTGCATGCGGGAATACGCCAGATGGCTGGCAAAGCAGTTCAGGAGCTTATCTGGATTTGATAACGATCTCGTCCTTATTCTTATAGATGGAATCTGCGGGGACACATCCGCGTACCGGTGAAAGCGGATAAATATTGGTATGACGGCCGATACAGGTGCCGGGATTGAGGACAGAGCCGCAGCCTACCTCCACATAATCACCGATCATCGCGCCAAACTTTTTGATTCCGGTCTCCAGGGATTCTTCCCCGTCATGGACTACGACCAGCTTCTTGTCCGATTTCACATTGGAGCAGATCGATCCGGCTCCCATATGAGAACGGTATCCCAGGATGGAATCGCCGACATAGTTGTAATGCGGCACCTGGACATGGTTAAAGAGAATGACATTTTTCAGCTCAGTGGAATTTCCCACGACACAGCCTGCTCCTACAATAGCATTGCCGCGGATGAAGGCACACTGACGAACCTCTGTATCCGGCCCGATGATCGCCGGACCGGTAATGGAAGCCGTCGGAGCAATCACTGCAGATTTCGCAATCCAGACATTTTCACCGATACGGTCATATTCCCCGGGATCCAGGCTCTTTCCCAGCTCTGTGATATAGGAACCGATCAGGGGAAGCACCTCCCAGGGATAGGTTTTTCCTTCAAAAAGCCCGGAAGCTATCGTCTCGTTTACGTCAAAGAGTTTATCAATCGTAAAATCCTTTATCATGTCATTTTCCTTTCACTGCATAAAAACCGGCAGTCTTCTCAAAGCGCTCCTGAAGCTCGCGGCCTGCTGCCACATCTCTGACCTGGTTCGTCCGGATCGCGACGAAGCGTTCCAGCTTGGCCATGTACTCTTCCTGGGTAATCCTTCCCTCAGCGACATAGGACAATCCTTTTTCCCAGCTGGCCGTCAGTTCCGGATTGAGAAGCTGGCGGATCGAAGCATCCACAACATCATATACCATCTCTCCCAGCTGGGAAGGAGTAATCACCTGTGTTTTTTTGTTCAGATTCAGATATCGGATATGAAACAGCTTTTTCAGGATCTCTGCCCGGGTTGCGCTGGTACCGATTCCGCTGCCTTTGATCTGTGAGCGGAGCTCCTCATCCTCGATCAGCTGCCCGGCATTCTCCATGGCGAGAATCATGGAACCGGAATTATACCGCTTGGGAGGAGAGGTTTCTCCCTCCTTGACGCTGAACCCATCCGCCATAAGGCGGCTTCCCTTCCTCAGCTTCGTAAGCGCCTCCAGGAGCTGCGCATCACAGGAAACCTCTTCAGACTCCTGTGATCCGGGAGTATCCGGTTTCGGATTGCTCCTGCCCATATCGTTTCCGGAGGAAAAGGAATATGCCGCAATCCGGAGATACCCTTCTTCCGAAAGGACTTTAAACGAGGAGAAGAAACGCTCCCCGCCAAAGACCGTGATCAGAGAGACCTTCTGATAGACCGCCGGCGGATAGAAAATGCAAAGGAACCGGCGTACGATCACCTCATATACCTTACGGGAAACCTCACTGAGACCGGCAAGGGCATTATGACCCTGACCGGTGGGAATAATCGCGTAGTGATCGGTAATCTGGGCATCATTGGTATACCGGGTTTTCCCGATTGCTTTCCAGCTCTCACCGGCAAGAACCTCTTCTGCCTCCCTTGCACAGACAGGATATCCCTTCAACCCGGAAATATTCCTGTCAATCTCCTTTGCGACAGCAGAAGAGAGAACCCTGGCATCGGTTCTGGGATAGGTAACCAGTTTTTTCTCATATAATTCCTGAACGACACGGAGGGTTTCATCGGGACTGATCTTAAAGAGTCTGGAGCAGACATTCTGCAGCTCTGCCAGGTTGAAAAGAAGGGGAGGATTTCGCTTTTCCTTTTTCCGTTCTGCCTTCTCTACCACTCCGGGAAACAGACCTTTCTCTGAACCTGCTGCTTCTTTTACTTCTCCGATCAGCTTTTCTGCCGCCGCGCGTTCCCTGAACCCGTTTTCCTTGTAAAGCAGA
>CACZQU010000164.1 GCA_902783305.1 uncultured Lachnospiraceae bacterium
CAAACGCATTTTTCGGTATCACCCTTAAACCGTCCGGAAGATCGATCGACGCAAGTGCAGAGCATCGACTGAAAGCGTTTTCTCCAAGACTTATCACGCTTTGAGGTATTTCAACCCTCTGTAAAAAACTGCAGCCGGAAAATGCACCGTTTCCTATTCTCTCGATTCCCTCCGACAGACAGACTTCCTTGATATTGCCATATCGGAATGAATCCTGGCCAATATCCCTGACAGGGAAGCCAAAATACGCTCTCTTTACCGTAAGGCTTTCTGTGTCCTTTTCCCCCAGATACTTCGTCAGAACGATTCTCCTGCCTTCATCGGTAAAGTCATACAGGAAGTCCCTGATCTTAAAGCTCCGCCGCGCTACCTTGCCTTTGTCCATTAATGAGAAGCACTTCCGCCTTTCCAGTTCCGCTTCCAGCTTGGAAATAAAATCGTTGGTGGTCAGTTCTCTCATATCCAGACCCTGCAGGAGGGAAAACTCTTCCGCAATTGCCCGGGGAAGCATCAGTCCTTCATCCTTCCCGTCCTTGTCCTTCGGCCTGATATACAGAGCAACAAGCGGCTTACCGGCTTTTTTTGCCGCAAGATAATCCATCTCCAGCCTTCCCGACGATGCGTATCTGGCCGTAACAAACGGAACATATGCTTTACATCTCCGGTCCGTGATCATCCTGATGCGCTCCTCATCGCTCAGATTCTCACAGGAGCGCACATTATACCCCGCGAAAAACAGCTCCTTGGCATAAGGATTACATGCTGTCAGATCCTCCGGATGAAAGGCAAGACAGGCATACGGTTCTTCAGTACTGTAAACAATGTTGCCGCTGTCACCGGCAGGATCCAGGTCATGCCCGTCAAACCAGTACTGCGGTACATCGCGCTCAATGGGCACCGCTTTTCGTCTGCCGAAATTCTTTATCCCTATGACCTCAAGCCTGTCAATGATTTCGTCCAGGCGGTAATACGCCGAGTTTCTGATCAGGTCCGCCGCTTTGTCCGGTACCTGGACGTTATCCTCAATAAACAGCGTCAGCATCGGTGTTCTTGCGCTGATTCTCCGGGCAAGCACCAGCTCTACATCCAGCACATAAGGGCGCGAGAGAGATAACGGACTGGCAAAGAGCAGAAAAACAGCGCTTTGAAGAATATGCTCCTCAATCACTTCGTCATACTTTTCTCCGATGGAAATCCCTTCGTCATACCAGACATTGTAGCCTTTTTCATAGAGCTCTTTGATCAGGGGAAACACCGTCTCCTTGTCATCATGACCGTAGCTTGCGAAAATATATGGTTTATCATCTTTGGATTCAAACGGAAGTTTTATTCTTCTCGTATTTCCTTTCGGTTTGCCAAACACTTTTCCCCCTCCTTTTCCAACAAAAAAGCAGTGTAACTGCAAACACATTTTCATCGGTTCCGTCTCATCGAGTCTTCATCTTCACCGGGTTTCCCGCGAGCATGAGACAATTACCGCGTCATCAGAAAGTCATGATAAGATGATCTCAGAAAGAAATGAAAGGAGACATAACCATGGATTTTGTCAGTTTACTTGCCAGTCCCGCATATGACTTTCTCCGTAAAGATCGGCATCTGAAAGACCAGACCATTCTGATCGGGCTCGGCGGCTCATGGGCATATGGTACAAATCAGGAAGGCTCCGACGTGGATATCCGTGGCTGCGCCCTGAACTCCAAAGAAGAAATCCTTCTGGGCAAGGATTTTGAACAGTTCGTGGATCTTCCGACGGACACGACCATCTACAGCTTTAACAAGCTGATCCGCCTATTGACATCCTGCAATCCAAACACGATCGAGCTTCTTGGACTGCGGGAGGATCACTATCTGTATCTGACAGACATCGGCAGGGAACTGCTTGCCAACACAGACATGTTTCTCTCCCGAAAAGCCATCAGTTCCTTTGGCGGATATGCCAATGCACAGCTGCGAAGGCTGGACAACAAAGCGGCCCGGAAGCTTGATCAGACACAGCTCGAGCAGCACATCTTCAACAGCATCAGAAATGCTGCCTGTGACTTTCCCGGAAAGTATTTTCCCTATCCTGAAAATGCCATCCGGCTGTATGTGGACAGCGCCGTAAATCCCGAAATGGACACAGAGATTTTCATGGATGTCAGCCTTACCCACTACCCGCTCCGGGATTATAAAGCAATGTGGTCCGAAATGAACAGCATCGTAAAGGACTATGCCAGAATCGGAAAACGCAGTAAAGACGCCATCGAGCCGGGAAAGCTGGGCAAGCATATGATGCACCTGGTCCGGCTGTATCTGATGTGCTTTGATATCCTGGAGCGCGGCGAAATCGTGACATACCGCGAGGCAGAGCACGACCTGCTCATGGATATACGCAGCGGAAAATATCTGAATGATAACGGACAGCCCGACTCCGGGTTTTTCGAGATGATTGAGGAACTGGAAAAGCGGCTGGAATACGATGCGCAAAACACCAGTCTGCCTGATGAGCCGGATTACGTCAGGATTAATGAATTTACCGCAAGTGTCAACGAGAGGATCGTGAAAGAGCAGGGATAAAGAAAGCCTTCCGTCAAACGGAAACGTCAATGCAATACACCTTCACATACCTTCCGCTGCGCGAATTAAAGAAAA
>CACZQU010000165.1 GCA_902783305.1 uncultured Lachnospiraceae bacterium
TAGTGATAGACCGTTTTGGGAGAGATATCATGATGCACAGGAAGGATGATGAACATTTCAGCGCCCATGTGACGGTTGCGGTATCCCTTCAGTTTTTCGGATGGCTTGCCGGACTCGGGCGGGGAATTAAGGTCAGATACCCTGAGGATGTGAAAGAGCAGTATAGGGCGTACCTGCAGGGGATTGTAGATGATCTGTAGGACATGTGTTGGGGAAGACGGAGATAAAAAAGAAAGTCCCCGGCAGGAGCGGGTATTGTTTCTTTTACACGCTATGCCGGGGGCACGTCCAATCTTATGAGTTTATTTCACATTAACAACAACTTCCACGGTTTCTGTTGCCGGAAGGTACTTTCTGTTCCCTGCCGCAGTAATTTCTACACATATCGTATAGGTTCCTTTTTTTGTCCCTTTCTTTACTCTGATGGCACCGTTCCTTCGGATCGACAACTGCTCGCTCCCGGAAACCCTGGTAAATTTCAGGCGGCCTTTCCGATCCTGAATGTCAAAGCACTTCTTTCCGGATATTGTAAGGGACGCGTTTTTCAGCTTTGAGGCCTTTACGGACGGTGACTTTGCCGTCACCATGAGCGGGTTCGGCAGTTTCTCTTCTTCCACATCCACCCTGATGGAAACAACTTTCCTGCCTTCCATATGAGAATCATCCCCGGAAGCCGTGATGCAGATCGCCATTTCATAGGATCCCTCTCCAAGACCTTTCGCTGCAATAAGATCGCCATTTTGAGCATTGATCGTAAAACTGGAGGAGGAGACCTGCTCCGGATTTCCGTCCTTCACCTTGTAGATATTCTCGATTTTGTATTCGATCGCGCCTGCCGCGTCCATAACCGTCAAAATCTCACTGCCCTGGATAACCTGCTCCGCATTTTGGAGATTATGACGGCTTACCGATATCTCAGAAGCTGCCGCCTCCACGGAAAGCGTATTGGGCTCAAGACCCAGACTCTCAATTTCAAAACTGCCTCCATTCAGTCTGCTGATCCCTTCAAAGGCCAGCAGCGGACTTGTGGCCGTAATCTGCTCTTCCGGAACGGGCAAAACGGTAAGAAGATACTGGCGGTATTTAGACCAGAACCAATCATGATAGGTTGTATGATCATCATAGGAATCAGCAGTATAATCATGATAAAAATCGGAGGCCGGGATATCGTGGAACACATGTAACTCATCTATAAACCACCTCCAATGGTCCTCCTCATAAGCAGCTCTGGCTGCCAGAGTCGCATTTACACTCAGATTTCCCGTCTCCAGATCAAGATAATCGCCGACAACTTTATCGCGGACTACAAAACAGTCTTTCTCTATATCAGAATCATCTCCTGACGGCAGCCTGTAGCTGTTTCCGGATTTAAAATAAGATCCGCTCATTGACGTACTCTCAAATGTCCGGCCTTCGGAAAAATCATAAGTCTGGACGCCCTTGTAGTTTGTGAGGAGACGTGTTCCGTCCTCCCATGGCACACCATTTCTGTTCAGATACTGCGCAAAGGTGTCCTCATCCCCCTGCTTATGTCCCAGATAATTGTGATACAGCACGACTGCATATGTGTCGGTAAGAAAGGCAGGAATATCAGCGAAATTCCCATCTCTGTCCATGGTCTTCCATGGATCACTTTTCAAATCCAAAAATCTGTCGTTTGAATCGAATCTTTCGTGCTTCGTTTCCATGTACTGATAAAGGTCTCGTACATCGTAACCGATCAGAGAGTTAGTTACATAACAGAAATTATCATATCCCGTCAGGGCCGAACCCTCTGCTCCGGGCTCTTTTTTATTTGCCAGAGCGGTCACGGTATCGCTCCAGCCTGTAAGCACTTCCTGCATTTCGTCTTTCGTTTGAAGTCTGTCCTGTCCGGTTACCGTAATGGCAAGCATGCCATAGTATCCCGCGGCTGCCACCATTGCGTCACAGAAATCGATCAGCTGATCCCTGATCTCTCCTTCGAATCCGTTAGTCAGATACATGGCATTGATCAAAGCATTGATCCCGCTGTCTGTCTGCAGGATATTGTCACAGTAGTGCGCATAAGCGTTTTTGACGCCGATGACCCATTCATTATTTGCTGTCATCAAGTCGCAGGACAGTCTGTATATCACAGAGTTCATCAGATCGTTCGTATAGGAAGCCGCTTTCATGAATTTTCCTTCATCGCTCAAAGCAGCCCATTCTTCATAGAAAGCAGTGCTTGCATACAGTTTCCCCTGGTTTGCCGCATCGATGATCGCGTTCGCAGCGATCGCCTGGAACTGATCCCGGTATGTGTTGATATCAAATGCTGTCATCGCTGTGACCGGCATAAACTCGGCAGGAATACCGATGCAGATACTCTGGTCTATGGCTTCCCCGTTATCCGCTGTCTTCGGGAAATTCGTCACGGCGATATCATAGGGCACCAGAGAATATGTCAGGAGCGGAGCCGGATCTTCGGACCCGTGTGTGTAATATATCATGGTTCCCTCGTGAGCTTCCTCCCCCCACCAGGCTATCATGCTTTCGTTGACATAGCCCTTGTAAACCTCAACCAGATCTCTGAGCGGCTCCACATAATTCGTGTTGAAATCTCTCCAGTATCCCAGCAGGAGCCTGGCATTATTGGCCCTGTCTCTTTCTTCGTCACTGACAGCCATGTCGATCAGCATCTGCGTAATTTCATCAAGCTTCTTGTCCATCTGATTGAGTGTCGTCTCAATGTCCTTGATCTCGGACATGATATCAGCCAGCGCCTCCAGCGTCGGATCCTTGATGATCCCTACCATCTGAAGGATACCGATCACTCCCGATGCCGCGGAGGTGACTCCTCCAAAACGCTCCAAGAAGCTTGCAAGCTTCGACATCTGGTCCGTATTGGAAGCGAATTTTGACATTGCCGCCGTAATAGCCGCAATCGCATTGGCATACGCCGAAGGAGTTGGGCCTCGAAGATCTATGCCTGCAAGATCTTCCGTGAGTGGGAAACCCGCCTGGGCGGTTTCCATGACTTCGCTTTCGGACGTTTCTGCACCCGAAGTAAACAAATCTGCGTCGCCGGACATCGCATCATCCGAATTGAATTCATCTACATCGGATCCGGTAAAATCATCAGACTCGATTACTGTCTCCTCAACCACAGCCGGATCACCGGAAAAATCATCAGACTCATCTGTTTCAACGTATGCAGTCGGAATAATGCCATCTGCATCGGATCCGGTAAAATCATCAGACTCGATTATTTCAACGTATGGATCTCCTTCCGAAGCCATAACCGGAATGATGCCGGCTTGCAGAGTGAGGGATACAGCCAGGATCCCCGCAATAATCATCTTGTTAAATTTGTACATTATAAGTTCCTCCTTTTAGACATTACTTACTGATTCTAAACTGATATACTGTTGCTGGATTACTTTGTACTTGGGGCAGGGGATAGTTCCTGGTCCTCTGTGTTTTTTGATTTCGACAATAATATAACAGGCTAATCTTTGCAAAATGTTTGCTGTGTCAAAAAAAAGAAAAAATACCAGCATCCGTGTACATCACATCACCACAAGGTGCGTTACGAAGCGTCAGGCAGGAACTGGAATCATAATGAACTACACCATGGACTGTGCCATAAACCCAGCTGCCGGAAGGAAGTCCATCGTTACCGCCGGTTACGTTGTTTAATGCTTCTTCATTAATGTTTTTTCTTATTATTTTCAACTCTAATTGGCTTGTTTTTTTGTTTTGATGAGCATACTTTATCA
>CACZQU010000166.1 GCA_902783305.1 uncultured Lachnospiraceae bacterium
CCATGGAATACGAATATAGGGGCAGGATTGTGAGAGCGCGAAGCGCGGAACAATCCGTAGGAGTCATTTTGCACTGCAATCATTTATCTCTCCAGGTAATTCTTCCCTTTGTCAGATCATAAGGAGACAATTCCAGTGTAACCTTATCCCCCGGCAGGATCCGGATATAGTTCATACGGAGCTTGCCGCTGATGTGGGCAAGCACAACATGTTTATTGACTAATTCTACTTTGAACATGGCATTGGGAAGCTTCTCGAGAACGGTTCCTTCCACTTCGATCACATCTGACTTGGGCATATTTTCCTCCTGTCTTCTCACGGAACATCATGGGAGAGTGTCAGAATCTCCGGCTCTGCGTCCGTAATCAATATTGTATTCTCATAATGGGCGGATAAATCCCCGTCCAGGGTCACAACGGTCCATTGATCCTCCAGCCAGGCGACATCTCCTGTACCAAGATTGATCATTGGCTCAATTGCCAATGTCATGCCGGGCAAAAGCCGGATTCCTCTTTTTTTCATTTTAAAATTCGGAATCTGCGGATCCTCATGCAGTCTGGTACCAATCCCATGACCACACAGATCACGGACAATTCCAAAGTGATATCGCGATGCGTACGCGTCGATCGCCGAACAGATATCATTCAGATGATTCCCTGCCCTGGCAAATCGGATTCCCTCAAAAAAGCACTGGCGGGTAACCTCCACAAGCTGCCTGGCCTGTGGATCTGCTTTCCCTGCAATATAGGTTCTGGCCGCGTCAGAGTGATATCCTTTGTAAATCAGTCCTGCGTCGATTTTTACCAGATCTCCATCCTGGATAATCCGGTCCGCTGACGGAATACCATGAACGACTTCATCATTAATGCTGATACAGAATGAAGCGGGAAATCCCTCATAATTGAGAAAACTAGGAACACAGCCCATTGAACGGATCATATCCTCCCCTATCGTGTCCAGCTCCTTTGTACTGATTCCCGGCTTTACATAAGCTGCCAGGCTGTCATGGACCTTTTCAAGATTGCGGCAGGAAATCCTCATCAATTCGATCTCATGTTCATTTTTGATAGAAACTGCCATTTTGCGACCTCTTGTCAAGCTTCGAGTATCGCAGTAATCTGGTCAAAAACTTCTTCCAGACCCTTGGTGCCGTCCACGGATTTCAGTACGCCCTGACCGCTGTAATAGTCAATCAGAGGTTGTGTCTGTGCATGATAGACGTCAAGTCTCTTCTGCACGGTCTCCGGCTTGTCATCATCCCTGAGGATCAGCTTTTCGCCGCAGGTGTCACAGATACCTTCCTGCTTCGGAGCCGCGTAGACAACATGGTAGGTTGCTCCGCATTTCACACAGGCACGGCGGCCGCCCATGCGGTTGACAATATTCTCGTCCGGCACATCCACATCGATAGCATAATCAATTTTGCTTCCAAGCTTAGCAAGAGCTTGTGTCAGACACTCTGCCTGGGGAATGGTACGGGGGAACCCGTCAAGAACATAACCATTGACCGCATCCGGCTGTCCGATTCTGTCCACAACAAGATCACAGGTCAGTTCATCCGGTACCAGCAAACCCTGATCCATATAGGTTTTTGCCTTTTTCCCCAGTTCTGTCCCGTTCTTTATATTTGCGCGAAAAATATCGCCGGTGGAAATATGGGGAATCTGATATTTTGCTGCAATTTTTTTCGCCTGTGTACCTTTACCTGCACCAGGAGCGCCAAGCATCACTATTCTCATAAGATCCTCCTTTTTGTGTCTGCGGAACCACAACAGATTCCGCGTCATACTGGAACTACTGCGACTTGGGACCAGACAGACCCATAAAAACAACTTACTGTCGGCAGCAAAACAACAAATGCCCGCCTGCGAAGCATGCGGGCAGGCAGGCACTTGACCTTAAATGTTCAGAAATCCTTTGTAATTGCGCACAAGCATCTGGGACTGAATCTGCTTTACCGTTTCAAGAATGACACCGACCACAATGATCAGGGAAGTGCCGCCAAAGGAAACGCTTGCATTGAAGATCCCGTTGAAGAAGAAGGGGATCACACAGACAATGATCAGTCCAACCGCGCCAATAAATACGATGTAGTTAAGAATGCGCTCAAGATACTCGCTGGTTGGCTTGCCGGGACGGATTCCGGGAATGGAGCCGCCCTGTTTCTTGATGTTGTCTGCCACCTCCAGAGGATTAAAGGTAATGGAGGTATAGAAATACGCAAAGAAAACAACAAGAACAATATACAGGATCAGTCCCCAGCTGTACTGCAGCTGATGTGGGTTACACCAGTTGCCCGAGGAAAGGCCGCGAAGGATTTCGCTGCCGATACCTGTTCCGTTTGCCTTGCCAAGAAGCTGCGCAATAATGGAGGGGAAGGACATGATCGAGGAGGCGAAAATGACCGGGATAACACCCGCGGTATTTACCTTCAGCGGGATATGGGTCGTCTGACCGCCCGCAACCTTATGTCCAACCATTTTTCTTGAATACTGGACAGGAATCCTTCTTTCCGCTCCGTTCAGGATCAGGACAAGCACAACAACAAGGAGAATGATTGCGAGGATGATGACCGCTGCCAGAATTCCTCTTGCCACATTTTTTCCGGCAATGAAGTTCTGATAGAGAATCGTAAGATCGCTGGGAATACGGGAAACAATATTCACACAAAGTACAACGGAAATGCCGTTCCCCACTCCCTTTTCCGTGATACGCTCGCCAATCCACATCAGCATGGTAGAGCCGGCAGTCAGGCAGACAATCACAGAAAGAGCCTTCAGCAGATTCATATCCGGGATAAGACCCTGACGTCCAAACCCGATCGACATCGCAATGGATTCAAAAAGAGCAAGACCAACCGTTACATAACGGGTGATTGTGGTCATTTTCTTTCTGCCTTCTTCGCCGTCACGCTGCATCTCTTCCAAAGCCGGTATGGCAATGGTTAAAAGCTGCATGATAATCGAAGAAGTAATGTACGGAGTAATGTTCAATGCAAAAATTGACATTGATTCAAATGAGCCGCCGGTAAACGCATCAAAAAAATTAAAAGCATCACCGGCATTATTTGCAAACCAGTTCTTGAAATAATCAGAATTCACACCCGGAACCGGCAACTGAGACCCAAGGCGGATGATAACGATCATGAGCAGAACATAGAATAGTTTGCGCCTCATTTCCTTTACGCGAAAAACGCTTTTGAGAGTTTCAAACATATCTTCACCTCACTGCATAAAAGCCTGGCTGGATTATTCACAGCCAGGCTCAACCATGCAATTCAAGCGATCAATCAGATCAGCTCTACAGTACCACCCGCTGCCTCAATCTTAGCTTTTGCAGATTCGCTAACCGCATTTACTTTTACCGTAAGCTTCCTGGTCAGCTCACCATTACCAAGAATTTTAATACCGTCCCCAAGTCTGGAAACCGCTCCTGACTGAAGCATAAGATCTGGCGTGACCTCTGTACCGTCTTCAAAGCGTCCGAGAACATTGACATTGACAGCAATGATATCCTTTGAGTTGCGATTGGTGAAGCCGCGCTTCGGAAGACGTCTGTAAAGAGGCATCTGACCGCCTTCGAAACCTGCTTTTTTGTGACCGGAACGTGCAAGCTGTCCCTTATGCCCCTTGCCTGCCGTCTTGCCGTTGCCGGAACCGTGCCCCCGGCCTCTCCTGAAACGGTCACCATGGGTAGAGCCTTCTGCCGGCCTTAAATTCGATAATTCCATATGCTGCGACCTCCTTATGCTTCTTCAACCTTTACCATATATTCGATCTGTTTGATCTGGCCTCTGGTGCATGCATTATCCGGAAGCTCCACAGTCTTATGCATCTTGGTAAGGCCCATGGCCTTAACGGTCTTTCTATGCTTCGGAACTGCGCCTATCGGAGATTTGACCAGTGTCACTTTTAACTTATCTGCCATAGTGTCTTCTCCTCCTTACGCCAGAACTTCATCCACGGATTTCCCGCGGAGCCTTGCTACCTCTTCCGGAGTCTTCAGCTGGCTTAATCCGGCGATGGTGGCAAGAACGACATTCTGTTTATTACGGGAACCCAGGCATTTCGTACGAATGTTCTTGATACCTGCAAGCTCAATGACCGCACGGGCAGGACCGCCGGCGATAACACCAGTACCTTCCGGAGCCTTCTTGAGCAGCATCTGGGCGCTGCCATAATTGCCGATGAAATCATGCGTAATGGAGTTGTTGTCATCACGCGCAACATTCACCAGCTTTTTCATCGCGTCTTCTTTTCCCTTGCGTATCGCTTCCGGAATTTCTGTCGCTTTCCCAAGGCCTGCGCCTACATGTCCATTGCGATCGCCAACCACTACAAGTGCCGTAAAGCGCATATTCCGTCCACCCTTTACAACCTTGGTGACGCGCTTGATAGCCACTACCTTATCATCTAATTCGAGTTGGCTGGCATCGATCAGATTACGTCTCATATATGTTCTCCTCTCTTAGAATTTCAGGCCAGCTTCCCTGGCTGCATCTGCAAGGGCTTTGACCTTGCCGTGATAGATATAGCCGCCTCTGTCGAATACTACCTGCTCAATTCCCTTTTCAAGAGCCTTTTTCGCAATCGCAGTACCAACCTTCTGTGCCGCTGCAGTATCATCGGTATAGGTGAGCTCTGCCTTCACATCCTTCTCAAGAGTAGAAGCAGAAACGAGCGTTGTGGCCGTAAGGTCATCAATAATCTGAGCATACATATGCTTATTGGAACGGAAAACTGCCAGACGCGGGATCGCGCCTGTACCCTTCAGGTGATGGCGAATTCTCCTGTGTTTCTTCTGACGGATGTCCGCCCTGCATGGTTTGTTAATCATATTCTCACTCTCCTTAATTATTTCTTACCAGTCTTGCCTACCTTGCGCCGGATCACCTCATCAGAGTACTTGATTCCTTTACCCTTATAGGGCTCAGGCCTTCTCTTGTCCCTGATCTCCGCTGCATACTGGCCGACCTTTTCCTTGCTGATGCCGGAAACGATAATCTTGTTTCCGTCGACAGTAGAGGTGATTCCTTCCGGATCCTCCATCTCTACCGGGTGAGAATATCCAAGGCTCAATGTCAGCTTGCTTCCCTGCTTCGCAGCTCTATATCCTACACCGTTGACCTCAAGGACCTTGGTATACCCTTCGTTTACGCCAACCACCATGTTGTGGATCAGGCTTCTGGTCAAACCGTGCAAAGATTTCATTTTCTTAAGATCGTTCGGTCTGGTCACGACAACGCTGCCGTCTTCGATTTTGATATTCATCTCGACCGGGAGAGCCCTCTCCAGGGTTCCCTTGGGTCCTTTCACACTTACAACGTTGCCATCCGCAACCTTGACTTCTACGCCGGCGGGAATAACCACCGGAAGTCTGCCGATACGTGACATAGATGTCCTCCTCACTTAAATTATCGGAAAAGCCTTTGCGGCTCTTCTGTTTTCAGTCATCACAAATATATACTCAACTGGCTTTTACCAGATAAATGCCAAAACTTCTCCCCCGACCTTTTCCTTACGGGCTTCCTTGTCCGTAATCACACCCTTGTTGGTGGAAAGGATCGCAACACCAAGGCCTCCAAGCACCTTCGGAATCTCATCCTTGCCTGCGTAAACGCGAAGTCCGGGCTTGGAAATTCTTTTCAGTCCTGTGATAATTCTCTGGCTCTTGTTCTCCGCATATTTAAGCGTAATGTGAAGAGTTCTGAAAACTCCGTCCTCAACCAGATCATATTTCTCAATATAGCCCTCGTCCAGCAGAATATTGGCGATGGCGATTTTCATCTTGGACGCCGGAACGTCCACAGTGTCGTGTTTAACCATGTTTGCGTTGCGGATTCTGGTAAGCATATCCGCAATCGGGTCGCTCATTGTCATGTTAGTTTCCTCCTGTATAAAGACTTGACATGTACAAACCCCCTTCAGGAAATCCTTCTCCTGGCGGGGAATCTTTTTTTCTGCCGGAATAAACCGGCTCAATATTTTTACCAGCTTGCCTTTTTCACTCCGGGAATCTGACCTTTATAAGCCAGCTCACGGAAGCAGATACGGCAAATACCATATTTCCTGAGATAAGCATGGGGACGTCCGCAGATACGGCAGCGGTTATACTCTCTGGTGGAGTATTTCTGGGGACGGGCCTGCTTGATATTCATTGCTGTCTTTGCCATGAATGTGTCCTCCTATTATTTTGCAAACGGCATGTTGAACAGTCTGAGAAGCTCCCTGGCTTCCTCGTCTGTCCTGGCTGTCGTGACAAAGATCACGTCCATGCCGCGCACCTTGTCAATCTTGTCATACTCGATCTCGGGGAAAATCAGCTGCTCCTTGATCCCAAGAGCATAGTTTCCTCTGCCGTCAAAAGCGTTAGGGTTCACACCACGGAAGTCACGTACACGGGGAAGAGCAAGGTTGATGAGGCGATCAGCAAACTCATACATCTTGTCACCGCGGAGAGTGACTTTACAGCCGATGGACATTCCTTCACGGATTTTGAAATTTGCAACCGATTTCTTTGCTTTCGTGATAATCGGCTTCTGGCCGGTGATCAGCTGCATATCACCCATGGCTGAATCAAGAACCTTGGCATTCTCTTTGGCTTCTCCAACGCCCATGTTCACAACGATCTTTTCGAGCTTCGGCACTTCCATAACGTTTTTATAACCGAACTTTTTGATCATAGCGTCCTTGATCTCGGACTGATACTGTTCTTTTAATCTGCTCACTATGAATGCCTCCTCTCTCAATCGATCGTCTTGCCGGTAGATTTGGCGAAACGAACTTTCTTGCCGCCTTCCTCACGGAAGCCGACTCTGGTCGGTTTGCCATCAACCAGAAGCATGACATTGGAAATATCGATCGGAGCTTCCTTCTTGACAATCCCGCCGTTCTGGTTCGCTGCGCTGGGTTTGGTATGCTTGGTCACTTCATTTACTCCCTGGACAATCACTTTTCTGTCCCTGGCATTGACGGAAACAACCTTTCCGTCACGGCCCTTGGAGCTTCCGGCAATTACCATAACGGTATCACCCTTTTTTATCTTCATTGTAGCCATCGGAAATCCTCCTTATAAAACTTCCGGCGCCAGGGAAACGATCTTCATAAATTTTTTCTCACGAAGCTCTCTGGCAACCGGCCCAAAAATACGGGTTCCTCTGGGAGTCAGGTCATCCTTGATGATGACAGCTGCATTCTCGTCAAAGCGGATGTAGGATCCGTCCTTACGCCGCGCACCCTTCACCGTGCGGACGACAACAGCCTTCACGACGTCTCCCTTTTTGACAACGCCGCCTGGCGTTGCATCTTTGACCGTAGCTACAATCGTATCACCGATATTTGCATATCTTCTGGTGGAGCCGCCCATGACGCGAATGCAAAGGATCTCTTTTGCACCAGTGTTATCGGCCACTCTCAGTCGTGTTTCCTGCTGTACCATACTGGCAATCCTCCTTATTTCACTTTCTCAACGATCTCTACCAGTCTCCATCTCTTATCCTTGGAAAGAGGCCTGGTCTCCATCACCTTGACGGTATCGCCGATGCTGCATTCGTTATTCTCATCATGCGCTTTCAGTTTATATGTTCTTTTTACAATCTTCTTATAGAGCGGATGCTTCACGTGATTTTCGATTGCAACAACGATCGTCTTATCCATCTTGTTGCTGACAACCTTACCCACGCGGGTCTTCCTCAGATTTCTTTCCACGATTCGTTCCTCCTAAATTAGTCGACAGACTTGGCTTTCTCAGTGATGACAGTCTGGATTCTTGCAATATTCCTGCGGACTTCCCTGATTCTGCCGGTATTGTCGAGCTGGTTCGTTGCATTCTGGAACCTCAGATTAAACAGCTCTTTCTTAGCTGATACCAATTCATTATTCAGCTCTACGGCTGACTTCGCCCTTAAATCTTCCAAATACTTATCAATCTTCACTGTTATCACCGCCTTCTAAGTCTGCACGAGAAACGACTTTGCACTTACAGGGTAACTTATGCGATGCAAGGCGCAACGCTTCGCGGGCGACATCCTCTGTCACTCCGGCGATCTCAAACATGACACGGCCGGGCTTGACAACTGCTACCCAATACTCGAGCGTTCCTTTTCCGGAGCCCATACGGGTTTCA
>CACZQU010000167.1 GCA_902783305.1 uncultured Lachnospiraceae bacterium
CAGAACGCTCAAGCGGCCGCGCCCTCTGGCGCATCCCCCTGCCCGCTTCGGCGGTTGGTTTTTTTGGATCTCGCCTACTGACAGAATCACCTCGATTTAGTACAATGTACTACAAGGAGGTGATTTCCATGGCATTTTCCATAAGATTAACCGATGAAGAACGCATGCTTGCTGAAAGCTACGCTAAAATTCACTCTTATTCTCTATCAGAAGCCTTTAAAAGAGCATTATTTGAAAAGATAGAAGACGAATATGATATTGCAGTCGCAGAATCAGCTTACAGAGAATATGTTGACAGTGGGTGCAAGTCCACTTCTGTGCAGGATTTCTGGAGAGAGTTGGATGAGGAGGTATAAAGTAGAACTCTCAGATCGCTTTAAAAGAGAGTTTCGTAAATTGGATAAGTATACACAGAAAATCATCCGGGCATGGATTGATAAAAATCTTGTAAACTGCGAAAATCCCAGAGCATATGGAAAAGGACTGACTGCCAACCGCAGCGGTCAATGGAGATATCGTATTGGAGATTACCGCCTTATTTGTTCAATAGAAGATGACAGACTGGTTATTCTTGCTCTGTCTGTTGGGCACAGAAGCGAAATATACAAGCAGTAATGTAAATCTGATCGATAGAGGATGGCACAGCTTTGGCTCTGTCCCGGTGGGGCATTGGTCACCGCAAAGTGACATCTTCCATTCGGCGCCCCCGCCATAAAAAACGAGGCCATGCAGCAGAGCATGGCCTCGTTTTAATCCACACGAAGAATATCTTGTTCAAATCTCCCTGCTTCCTCCTGAAATCCCCTGGTCTGAACCGCCTTTTCCCCGGTCCTATTATGCTTCATCAGATTTGATTTTACAGGCATCCATAGGCTTCCATCGCCTCACGCAGGCTCTTTTTGTGAGCATCGGTAAGCTCGGTCAGGGGAAGCCTGGGAGATCCTACATTAAATCCCTGCATATTGAGAGCTGCTTTCACCGGGATGGGATTCACTTCGATGAAAAGCTGCTCAACCAGTGGCAAAGCGGCGAGCTGCATCTCACAGGCCTTTTTGTAATTCCCCTCAAGGCAGTACATGACCATATCATGGGTCTGCCGGGGTGCGACATTGGCAAGCACGGAAATGACACCGATACCGCCAAGGGAACACACTGGAACGATCTGATCGTCGTTTCCGGAATAGATGTCACAAAAACCTTCGGTCAGGGAAGCAAGCTTCGCTACCTGGCTGATACTGCCGCTGGCTTCCTTGATCGCGGCGATGTTTTCCACATCGCGGGCAAGTCTCGCCATGGTCTCGGGAAGAATATTGGTACCGGTACGGGAGGGAACATTATAGACTATGCAGGGAAGCCTGGTAGAGGATGCGATTTTGCGGTAATGGGCATATAATCCATCCTGGGTAGCCTTGTTATAATATGGGGTGACCAGCAAAAGACCGTCTGCGCCAAGCTTTTCGGACTCCTCCGACATCATGACGGCATGGGCAGTGTTGTTGGAGCCTGTTCCGGCGATCACCGGTATCCTCCCTTTTGTGACCTGGACGGCGAAGCGGATCGCTTCAAGATGCTCCGGATCATCGAGGGTGGGTGCTTCACCACTGGTTCCGCAGACGATCAGGGCATCGGTGCCTCCCTCAATCTGGGCTTCGATCAGCTTCTCCAGGGAATCATAATTAATCTCTCCGTTTTCTTTCATCGGTGTGGCAAGAGCTACACCGGAACCTGCAAATATAGCCATTTCGGTTGGCCTCCTTCTGTAGCACAGAAAAAAAAGACAATTGGACAGGGATACGGGCATAAATGCCGATGTTACTATCACGGTTGAACGGTAACGCCATGCGCGGGAAAGGTCAGATAACCGTGAATGGCAGCATGCCGATAACGACTTCAGTTTACCATAATAAATGAGGCTTTTCAATACTGCAAAGATTCGTTATACTCTGATGGTGAGCCATGGTAATGCTCATACTTTCACCGTAAAGCCGCGCGGGCGGATGAGGCAGCCGGTGAAGACGCTGCTGCTCCGTAACAGGAAAACCGTACAGGCTCTGGCCGCTTTGAGGCAGGACAGCAAAAATGTCACAGGAAAAACAGGAGGTTGGTATGCAATTTATCTATGAACCGGACCTGCTCTCCTATATGGAGGAGAAGCATCTGAGAAACATCAGCGTGGAAGTGGCATCTTCCGCCCACTCAGATTTTGAGGTGACGGAGATTTATCTGCGCCTGGCAGAGGATAAACTTGCGGATGCTCTGGAAAGCAAAAGGCATTATCAAAGCAGGAAAACGGACGTGGGAAGAGTGCTTCTGCCTCCTTACCGGCTGAAATATGATGAAGTGGTGACGTTCGGGCTCAGAAAATACTGGATTTTTCGAAAGCTCACATTCCGGGGAATTCATCTGTGACCAGAAACACCGGATATCCTGTATTTTTATATTGATTTCATGAAAAAAAGGTGCCATAATAATGGGTAATTTCATCTGGCGCATAATTGACGCGCTAAAGCGCTTTCGGAGGAAACAATGGAAACAGGGCAATATCTGGACCGGGTTCTGGCAAAATATGCCGGTTCATTTGATATATTCAAGGATTATGAAATCCGTGGGAACCGGTATTCCGCATATGGGTATTTTTTTTCCCTGGGGGAGAAGTATGTACTGACCCGCAAAGCGAAGCTCTGGGGAATCCGGGCTTATGAATATGTCCTTTTTCAGGAAACCTCTTCTCTTACCGATGTGCTTCTTCATCAGATCGTCGATGCGCTTACAGGCTATATTGAGCCGGTTCTGGTGAGGAAAAACGGGAAATATCCGGAGAAGGATCATATGTATTCGTATCTCAGCGCGGTGGTGATCTGCCGCTGCACTCCTTCAGAAGAAATGATCAGCCGGATCCGGAAAACCCGTTTTGATAAAGGCTACCTGTTTTCCTTCCGCGGACACAGCGAGCTTCATCTGATCGTAGTGGATCTGGAAAAGGAGACGGTTTATACAAACGCTGCGGCGGGGAAAATGCGCAAATTGTTTGTAAAGGTGTTTGAAGAGGTACGCCGGGGAGAAAAGGGCTATAATGAGCTGTATCAGGAGGGAAAGGAAGATCCGGATCCTTGCCGGGATGACCTTTAGGAAATCCTTCCCTGATGATAAGGGAGCGCCTCAGTAATACCAGAAGGACTTAGGAGCTGTGCATAGATAACCTGCACAGATCCTTAGTATCCGGAAAGGATATTGTTATACTTCTGCTTATACCACGATGAACAATATGATTTCGATTGATTTGTTCCTGTGAGTATTATTCCGGGGCGATTTCCAAAGCTTTGTTATAGAGGAAACAATGGGTTTTTGAGAAAGCCGGGCATGAAAGCCTGCCGATCCGGCTGACTGACCGCTTTCCCGCATGTCGCATCATCTAGGAGGGACTTGTATGAATGCAGCATTGATTTTATGTATCTCGATAGTTGTGCTTTTTGCCGCCTATCTCCTCTATGGCGGATGGCTGGCAAAGCAATGGGGAATTGATCCTTCCCGTCCTACCCCGGCTCATGAGCTCCAGGATGACATGGATTATGTCCCCGCGAAGGCTCCGGTTCTTCTGGGACACCATTTTTCATCAATTGCCGGTGCAGGCCCGATCAACGGTCCTATACAGGCAGCCGTTTTCGGATGGGTTCCTGTACTGCTCTGGGTAATCATCGGAGGAATTTTCTTTGGCGGTGTCCATGATTTCGGCGCGCTTTTCGCTTCCATCCGCCACAAAGGGCAGTCTATCGGTGAGGTCATCGGTGATTCCATGGGGAAGACGGCGAAGAGACTTTTCATCGTTTTCGGCTATCTGACCCTTCTGCTTGTCGTTGCCGCGTTTGCTTCCATCGTGGCCAATACCTTCGGCACGACGACACAGGCGGGAGTGCTGAGGGAAGGCGCAGCCCTCGAGGCGAATCTTTCCACAGCCATGATTTCCATGCTCTTTATCGTTCTGGCCATGGTCTTTGGATTTCTGGTATACCGGAAGAATGTGGGGGTTGTTCCCGCTACGATTATCGGTATCGCCGGTATTGTCCTGATTGTCTTTGTCGGATTGAATTTCCATCCGATTGCGCTGAACTACAACGTCTGGATGTGGGTCCTTGGCGCGTATATCCTGATCGCTTCGGTCACCCCGGTATGGATCCTGCTCCAGCCCCGTGACTATTTAAGCTCCTTCCTGCTTTACTTCATGATCATTGTTTCCATCGTCGGCGTGATCGGCACCGCGGTCAACGGAAGCGGTACAAGCCTGGCCATCCCGGCGTTTGGCCTTGCGGAGGCGAAAGGGAACGGATTGTTTACCACGGGAAGCCTTTTCCCGGCGCTGTTTATTACGATTGCCTGTGGAGCGATTTCCGGTTTCCATTCGCTGGTCTCCTCCGGCACGACGGCTAAACAGATTACCAATGAAAAAGACGCCCGTCTCATCGGCTATGGTTCAATGCTGATTGAGTGTATCGTCGCGGTTCTCTCTCTTTGCGCTGTTTCCTATGTCTGGGCTGATGCTGTCGGCACGGCTTCCGAGGGCGGCAAGCTTGTCTCTGCCTTTGCTTCCCCGACAGCGGTATTTGCCACAGGTATCTCCAATATGCTTGGCAGCTTTACCAACGATGGTGTCCGCAGTGTCATGTATCAGATGCTGGTACTCGCCGTATCGGTATTCTGTCTGACTTCACTGGATACAGCAACCCGTCTGGCCCGCTACATGTTCCAGGAGTTCTGGCTGAAGCCGGGTGAAACCGTGGAAGATGCAAAAGGCTTCAAGAAGGTTCTGGTGAATCCTTATGTCGCCACGATAATTACCGTCGTTCTGGGAATTGCCCTTGGTATGACGGGCTATTCCAAGATATGGCCGCTTTTCGGCGCGGCAAACCAGCTTCTCGCTGCCCTTGGTCTGATCGCAGTGTGCGCATGGCTGGGCCAGATCGGGAAGAATAATAAGATGTTCTTCATTCCGATGTGCTTTATGCTGGTGGTGACCATCTGCTCACTGTGCCAGACGATTATGGCGAAGCTTTCCGCAGGCGGCTCCGATATCTGGAATTATATTCAGGCAGGAATCGCTGTTCTGCTTGTGATCCTGGCAGTGATTCTTGCGGTGATCGCATTCAGGACGCTGAAGGAACAGAAAGAAAAAGCATAAGAAATCTGCGCCTGCAGCGCTATACCGCCCTGCTGCGCAGGGCAGAATAGTAACCAGAGAAAAAGCATTTTGGGTTATCGGCCGGCTCTGTGGAAGCACAGAGCCGGTTTTTACGTTCTGACCGTTCAGCCAGGCAGGAGGTACCATCCGTCCGCGCGTGGCCTTACGGTTAATCCGTGAGTATGCAGCACGGGGGCGAATCCGGATTGCTCCTTCTGCGTTGAATCCTCACATCATATATGGTAGAATAATATTCCGGGATCTGAAGGATGTTATATTTGTGAAAGGAAAACGGATCGAAATCATCTGGAGGAACATCATGAAACAGTGGGATGCAGTGAAAGCATCTGCGATGATGAAGCGGCTGCTGCCGGTTCTGGTGGTATGCGGGGGAGGGGTCCTGATCAATTTCACCGGAGTGACGACGGCCAGGCTTCTGAAGCTGCCGTTATATCTTGACAATATCGGGATTATTCTGTCATCGGTACTGGGAGGATATCTTTCCGGTATTTTTGTCGGCTTCATCTCCAATATTATCAATGGCATTAACGACCCGATTACATATTATTACGGAGTGATCAGCGTTCTGAATGCGGTGCTGGCAGGTTACTTATATAAAAAGGGGTGCTTTGGCCGCCTCAGAGGGATTGTGCTGACAATAATCGTTCTGGCTCTGAGCGGAGGAGTCCTGGGATCCTGCCTGACCTGGATGCTTTACGGAGGCGGATTTGGGGAGGGAATATCTTCGTCGCTGACGATGGCGATTTATTACCGGACCGGCTGGCCGCCATTCTGCTCCCAGCTTTGCGCTGATTTTCTGATGGATATTCTGGACAAAGGGATTACGGTCGGGATTTGCGTTTTCGTTTTGTATCTGATTCCATCAAAATGGAAAGACCTCCTTCACCTTCATGGATGGCAGCAGGCTCCGCTTGACAAGGAGGGGCTTCAGAAGGTGAAAAAGCAGTCCACGGGACTGCATTCGTTCCGGGTGATGATCGTGGGTGTGTTTTCCGTGATCGCTGTGATCATTCTTGCTATGGTGACCTCGATCAGCTTCCGGATTTTTCATTCTTCCTCCATGGAGAAAATCAGGCAGGAGGCAGAGAATGCCGTCTGCATGATGAGCGCGGAGGTGGATCCTCGAATTGTTGCGGAATACCGGGAAAACGGGGAGGAAGCGGAGAACTGGCAGCTGCTCAAAGAGAAGGTGGATAATATCATGTGTATCTACCAGGATGTGGATGCGCTTTTTATTTTCACGCCCGCAGAGAAAGGGCTGGAGGAGCTGTGCCGCTTTGGAAGAGAGGGAAATGAGGATTCGGAAAGCCTGAAGCTTCCGGAGCTGGCAGGGATAACAGACGGGCAGGAGAATATGCCGTTTATAAAGGAAGTGGAAAGCCCAGGCGGAGGATTTCTTCTGGCGGGAGCTGAGGTCATGGATCCTCAGGGAAACCGCTGTTATGTGTTGTCCGGTATCTTCATGCACCATGTGGGAACCTATGATGCTATCTATCTGACCAAGACGCTTTCGCTTTTTGCCGCTTTTCTGATCCTGATTCTGGTGGCAGGTGTCTGGCTGGCAGATTATCATCTGGTTTTTCCGATTAATTCCATGGCAATGGCCGCAGACGAATTCCTCTACGGCAGCGACCAGAAAATGGAGGAAAGCAAAAAGCGGTTTGAGGATCTTAAAATCAGTACCGGGGATGAAATCGAAAATCTTTTTCACGCGATTCAGAAAACGACAGCAGATACCGTAAAGCAGATCGAAGACACGGAGAAAAAGAATGAAGCGATTCTGCGGCTGCAGAACGGCCTGATCCTGATCCTGGCGGATCTGGTGGAGAGCCGGGATGAGTTCACAGGGAATCATGTAAAAAACACAGCCGCTTACGTGCAGATCATCATGGAGCAGATGAAAGAAGACGGTGTTTACGCGGATGAGCTCACGGAGGAATGGATGTGGGATATGTATCACTCCGCTCCGCTTCATGATATCGGTAAAATCGGAGTACCGGATGCTTTACTCAACAAACCCGGAAGACTGACCGCTGACGAGTTTGAAATGATGAAATCGCATACGGTAAAAGGCGGAAAGATCATTGACAGAGCAATGGCTGCCGTATCTTCAGGCGGGGACGTCAGTTATCTGAAGGAAGGCTGGAATGTGGCAGTCTATCATCATGAGAAGTGGGACGGCACAGGCTATCCTTATGGAAAAGCCGGGTTCGGGATTCCTTTATCGGCAAGGATTATGGCGGTTGCGGATGTGTTTGATGCCCTGGTGTCAAAGCGCAGCTATAAGGAGGCTCTTTCGCCGGATACAGCGTTTGAGATCATCCGGAAAGGAGCCGGTACACAGTTTGACCCGGCTGTAGCAGGCGCATTTCTGCGGGCAGAGGACAAGCTCCGGAAAATAGTGTCAGGGCACCGGCAGGTTGACGGAGGTTCCGGCTCCTGAGCATCTTAAATTTCTGCCCGATTCAGAGAAAACCCGCAATAAAACAATGAGGGAACGGTTCTTTGGCGTTGACCGCACGTAAGAGCCGTTCCCTTTTATTGTGCTTTTCAGGACTGAATATGATTTTATGTGTCTGCCCGGCGGAGCAGGAACCTTTTCAGATGCCGGTCAGAGAAATCGGAAGGACGGATGGATGATCCATAAAGGAATTGTCCGGTAAAAGGCTCATTCATCCCAGCCCTCATAAAAACGGTAATTGACCTGGATGTTCCTGAGGATCTGTCCGCCTGAAAGAGGGATATCCCCCGGATCCGAAACCGGCGGGATGATGGGCGTTTCTTCGGTAAGCTCAACGGTGAGCCACTGCGTGGCGGCTTCATTGGCATTTTCGATGGCGTCATCAAGACTTTGGCCGGAGGCGATGCATCCTTCCAGATCCGGGAAAAACGCGTTGTAGCCGCCTTGGCTGTCAGGAGTAAAAACCGCGGGATAGATAAATTTCATTTGTTTTTCTCCTTTTTCAGAACAGGCCGGTGATCCTTCCGTCAGCGTCCACGTCGATCTTCTCGGCCGCCGGGACCTTGGGGAGTCCGGGCAGGGTCATGATTTCCCCTGTCAGGGCAACCAGGAAGCCTGCTCCCGCGGAAACCTTGAGGTTTCGTACGGTCACCTCGAAGTCGGTGGGAGCGCCAAGCTTGGCCGGGTCGTCGGTCAGGCTGTACTGGGTTTTGGCGACGCAGACAGGAAGCTTTCCATAGCCGAGGGCTTCGAGCTCGAGTGCCTGCTTGGCGGCCGCGGCAGTCATGACAATTCCTTTTCCGCCGTAGATTTTCCGAACGATCTGGTTCAGCTTTTCTTCAATGGAACCGTCCAGGGAGTAGGCAAAGTCGAATTCATTCGGCTCACCCGTCAGACGGATCACTTCTTCGGCCAGTGCCTGTCCGCCTTCGCTTCCCTTTGCCCAGACTTCGGAAAGGGCGACGTTGACACCGAGAGCATGGCATCTGGATTCCACCAAGGACAGCTCTGCCGCAGTGTCGGTGGGGAAGGCATTTATGGCGACAACGCAGGGAAGATGATACACATTGCGGATATTTCCCACATGCCTCAGCAGGTTGGGCAGTCCCCTCTCCAACGCGTCGAGATTCTCATTGCCAAGCTCAGCCTTCGGTACGCCGCCGTTATATTTCAGCGCCCGTACGGAAGCGACGATGACTACGGCATCCGGACGCAGGCCGGACATCCGGCACTTGATGTCAAAAAATTTCTCCGCGCCCAGATCCGCGCCGAATCCTGCCTCGGTCACGGCATAATCCGCCAGCTTCAAGGCCATCCGTGTGGCAGTGACGGAATTGCAGCCGTGGGCGATATTGGCAAAGGGGCCTCCATGCACGATGGCCGGCACATGCTCCAGTGTCTGGACGAGGTTAGGCTTGATGGCATCCTTCAGCAGAGCAGCCATAGCGCCCTGGGCATGGAGATCACCTGCGGTTACCGGACGATGCTCAGAAGGCTTTCCGTAGGTATATCCGATAATGATGCGGGCGAGACGGGCCTTGAGATCCTCGATATCCTGAGCCAGGCACAGGATGGCCATGATCTCGGAAGCAACAGTGATATCATATCCGTCTTCTCTGGGGACGCCGTTTGTACGTCCGCCAAGGCCGTCCACGATATTGCGGAGCTGACGGTCGTTCATATCCACGCACCGGCGCCAGGTGATTTTGCGCGGATCAATACCCAGCTCATTTCCCTGGAAAATATGATTGTCGATCATGGCGGCCAGCAGGTTGTTTGCCGCTCCGATGGCGTGGAAATCCCCGGTGAAGTGCAGGTTGATATCCTCCATGGGGACGACCTGCGCATGTCCGCCGCCGGCAGCGCCTCCCTTGATTCCGAAAACAGGGCCTAAGGAAGGCTCTCTGAGGGCTACGCATACGCTTTTTCCCAGCCGCTGCAGAGAATCGGCCAGTCCGATGGTCGTGGTGGTTTTTCCCTCGCCGGCCGGCGTGGGATTGATCGCGGTGACCAGAATAAGCTTTCCGTTTTCTCTGGAATCCTCCTGCATCAGCCTGCAGTCAATTTTGGCTTTGTATTTTCCATATTGCTCGAGATAGCGGTCTTCAATGCCCGCTTTTTCGGCGATGTGGGTGATAGGCAACATTTCGCACTCCTGCGCGATTTCAATATCGGATTTGAATCCCATAGATTTTCCTCCACGAATAATCAAATGGATTATTTTCCCGCTCTTTTTCTCCGGCTGCACCAGACAAAAAGTTACTATTCAGCCGTCCCTCCCTTCATTCCAAATTCGCGCCTGTCGGCGCTTTTCCGCCCCGCTTCGCGTGCTAAATTTGTCATGAAGGGAGGTGACAGCCTGCAGGCTGTCACCTGAAAATGCGCTTATCTTCCCTTACATGCGAGCATGACGTTCAGATAAGCGCATTTTCAGGGACGGCTGAATAGTAACAGTTCATATCGTAAACTGGTTCCCTATTCTAACAGTGCTTTCTCCCTGTGTCAATCTGATCTTTCGGGAAATGCCTCATCCGTGCTGATGGTCTGGACAAACTCATCCAGATACATTAATGCTCCGCCAGAAGCAGAGGCTTCTGTTTTATATTTGCATACGGAGATATATCCGGCGTCATCGCAGAAGGGATCTTCTGCCAGCACCAGTTCCCTGAGCTGGTCCATATAAGGATCCATGTATTGGCCAAGATAGCCGCCGATTACGATACTGCAGTCAAATAACATCCGGGCGGCGTTGATGGCAACGGAAATATTGCGAAGATACTCATCCCAGCGCTCCAGCGCCTGAGGGTCCTTTTTCTCGAGCAGATCAAAGTAAGCGGCCAGGTTTCCGTCGGTAATGTCGGAAAGGGCTTTTGTGGAGCAGTAGGTTTCCATGCATCCTCTTTTCCCGCAATAGCAGCGGCGGCCGTTTCTGACCATGCGGATATGGCCGATCTCTCCGCTGCGCTGGTTCAGTCCGTCATAAGGACTGCCGCCCAGAAACGGCGTGCCGATGATGGAGTCAGAGATCATCAGATAGAAGAAATCGGTCACGTCATGATTGAACCAGCTTTCTGCGTAGGCGGCGGCCTTCCCGTCATGACAGAAACGGGTAGGATAGGGAATATATGCGGATAATTCGGAGCAGGAGATGACCGGTTCTTCGCCCAGAACTCCATTATAGTAGGTATGCTGTCTGTCCTGGGAGATGAGAGAGGGCATCACCAGGGCGACGCCGAGAATCTGGTCATCTAAGGCTTCGCTTTCCCTGACGACTTTCGCTACGATCTCTCCTATTTTCCGGTAGTACGCATCGCTTCGGGCAAAGACCTGGCGCTGCCTGAACTGGGAAACGACATGGCCCTGGAGGTTGATGACGACGGCAGAGATATGGTGTCCTGTGATGTTGACCCCGACAGCGACATGGACGCTTCCGTCTGCGTTATAAAGCTTTGAATTCCTGCCCCCGGTGTTTTTGCGCACATCACTGGACAGAACCAGATTCTGTTTTTCGAGTACGGAGAGGTTTTTGGCAACCGTGGGAAGGCTGAGCTGAAGCTCTGCGGCAATCTCCGAGGTGGACATTTCTCCGCTCCTTCTCATCAGATTGTATACCCTCAGCAGATTATTCTGTCTGATATCGTCTCTGGTAATTCGCTTCGCTTGCTTCAACATGGAAGGTACCTTTCTTTGAAGTGCTGTAACTGTCCGGTCAATGCAGCGCACCCGCCGCGAGGCATGTGCAGAAATGGTCGGCCGCCGGCGGCAGCCATATCTTTGCCGCAGCGCGTCTGCCGCTGTATCGGTGAAGGAGCTTGTGACTGAACAGATACGGATTACAGTTCGTGATCCATGAACAGATCCGGCAGCCATAAAACCTGATGCCCGGGCGGCCGGAGCCGGAATGAAGGAGTGCTTGCAGGTGTAACTGAACAAAAACACAGGAAAAGATTTGTCATATTTGACTATTGCCATAAAAGAAACCGGATGATATAATAATTAAAGTGAATTTAAAAATGAATAACATAATTGATTTTTTAATTCACTTTAATTATATCAGAGGATTGCGTTTTACGCAAGTATTTCCTTATGATTGCTCTAAGGATCGGTCAGCAGGGAGGTACAATTCACGGCCTGACCCTTCCCCGCACGCGAGGTGAATGGTACCCTGGAAATGGCCGTCCGCAGTCAGAAAACCAAGATATGATTCAGGAGGTAGATCTATGAGCGCTAAGGGCAGTATTCCTAAGACAATGAAAGCTTTGGTAGCCTATGGAAGGAATGATTATCGTTTTGAACCGGAATATCCCACACCGGAGTGCGGGCCGGATGACATCATTATCAAGACGGAAGCCTGCGGAATCTGCGCGGGGGACCTGAAATGCCAGCATGGAGTACCGATGTTCTGGGGAGATGACATGCAGCCGGCATGGGTGAAGCCTCCTTTCATTCCCGGTCATGAATTCTTCGGCCGTGTCGTTCAGGTCGGAGAGAATGTAACCGAATATCAGCTGGGCGACAGGATCACGGCAGACCAGATCGTTCCCTGCGGCAAATGCCGTTTCTGCAAGGACGGTCATTACTGGATGTGCCAGCCTCATGACATGTACGGATTCCAGTATTACAACAATGGCGGCATGGCAGAATATGTCAGATATGTCAAAAACAGCGTGATCAGCCGTGTTCCGGAGGAAATGAGCGTGGAGCAGGCGCTTCTGATCGAGCCCTTCGGATGCTCAAAGCATGCAGTAGACCGCGCGAAGATTACCAATGAAGATGTCGTCGTCATTTCCGGCGCGGGAACCCTTGGTCTCGGCATGATTACCTATGCCCGGATGAAGAACCCGAAGCTGCTGATCGTCCTTGATATGCAGGACAACCGCCTGGAGAAGGCGAAGGAGTTTGGAGCAGACCTGGTTTTCAATCCCGGAAAATGTGAC
>CACZQU010000168.1 GCA_902783305.1 uncultured Lachnospiraceae bacterium
CAGCAGCACAGGGTATATTTCGGGCGGTGAAGACCTTTGCACAATCCTGGAGATTTACACGAACGGATGGTGCCAGGTCCGGTATCCATATGACGGAGGAGGGACGAAGACAGCGTATACTCAGTTTTCAAACTTCCTGGATACAAGCTGCGCCGTGACGCCGTCGGGTTTCATGACAGACGGGACGAAGAACGTGTTTAAACGGCGGAATCTCGCTGAGGGGTTTGGCTCTGTCTGGAGTACGGATTACTGCACTCTCGTTGCAAGCAGCGGAAATCTCAGGCAGATCATCTATCCGCTGGACAGCGGCGGCTATAAACTGGGCTGGATAAATATTGAGACGGGTCCGACCCCCCTTGACTGGCCGACTCCGTTCCGATGCTATATTGACTCGGCGACATCCAAAACCGCTGTCTATGAGAATATCAATCAGAACAGCGGATACGGAGAGATCTGGGTGGACGATGAATGTACGATCAACAAAGTCTATGAAAATGGCTGGGTATATGTCAATTATCCGATTTCAGGAGGTACCAAAAACGGATACGTTCCTCTTTCCGCCTTTGTTCCCTCAGGGGTGACGAAATACCAGGCTACAGCTTCCAAGCGGATCACCTCATATAAAAAATCAAACATGGCGACGGCTTATGGATATGCCGAAACCGGAGACAACCTGGTGATCGTCGGAAAGGCGGGAGGCAAGACACAGCTGATTTATCCGGTGGACAGCGGCGGATATAAGCTGGCCTGGGTGTATGACAGCGATATGACGAAAGCTCTGAGCTCGATTTCGGTATCCGCAAAGCCCGGAAAGACCACCTATGTGGAGGGACAGAATTTCGACAGCTCCGGTCTGGTCATCACGGCGTCCTATACGGATCATACTACAGCCAATGTTTCCGGATATTCCCTGAGCGGCTACAGCAGCACACCGGGTGAGAAGACGATCACGGTAACCTATACAGAAGGAGGCGTGACAAAAACCACAGCCTTCACCGTTGTGGTTTCGGCAAAGAAGCCGGTAAGCCTGGCCATCACCAGAAAACCGGCGAAGGTAACCTACCTTGAAGGACAGACGGCGTTTGATTTTTCGGACATGGTTGTCACGGTGACCTATGATAACGGAACAACGGCAAATGTAACCAACTATGAACTCTTCGGTCTGTCGGACTCCGTAGGAACGAAGGTCGTCAAGGTGCAATACACAGAGAACGGGTATTCGGTCACGGCGAACTTCAGTGTGGTGGTGAAAGCAAAATCTCTCGTTGCCCTGCTGGTGTCGGAGGATCAGGAGGAAATCACAATTGACTATGGCCAGAATATAGATTCGACGGTATTGAAGGTGACCGCGAGATATGATAACGGAGACACCGAAGAGATTTCCGGCTTTACGGTAAGCGGGTATCAGCCTTCAGTCGCGGGAAGACAGAACATCACCATAGCCTACGGAGGGATTTCCAGAACGGTGGTGGTCAATGTACGGCCGAAAGTCATTCTGAGGCCAGACTTTTATCTTCCGTACGGGATGGAAATTCTGGAAGCAGAAGCGTTTTATGGCTGCGCGTTTTCCTATGCTTATCTGCCGCCGACGGCTAACACGATCAGATCCAGGGCTTTTGGAAACTGCCGGAATCTGAAGCATATCTACATCCCTGAGAATGTCACCTATATCGCCAGTGACGCCTTTGAAGGAACGGAAGGCCTGACCATTCACGGAGAGGAAGGCAGTTACGCGGAGTTTTACGCGGGAAGAAAAGGCTTTGGCTTTACCTCTGAATCCTGACGAGATTTAAGGATACCGGTGTTCAGGGGGGGCGCACCATCTTGAGGGAGCGCTCCTGAACACAGGGGCTGTACCGGAATAAAAAACGGAAATACGTTCAGGAGGAGACAGCAATATGAAAAAAATGGCAACAATTTCTGCAACGATTATGGCAGTGCTTCTGACTGCTGCGGTATGGGGCGGTTCGCAGGACAGAGAAGCCGGCACTGTTGACAGCGCTATTGTACAGTCCGGGGAAGACGCTGTTCTCAGAATCGACGGCTCATCCTTGTCCCTGAACAACCCGGATGGGACAGGAATCCTTAATGCACTGAAGGAGACAGGCGAGGTATACGCAGCTGATCTCGGAGAGGATGACGGATATACCGAAGCTGTCCGTGCTTCCATTGCCCAGGCTGCTGCACTGATGAGAGAGAAAATGAAAAACCGTGAGGAATCCATACGGGTATCTGTCCTTTTTCCTGAGGATGCCTCGGATAGTGCTGTGATGAACGCGCAGACGGAGATTCTTCTCCAGGCTTTTGCGGAAACCGGGGTCGGAAACGAGGGACGATATCTGGATCTGCAGACCATGTGGGTCGGAGGCGGAGAGATCACCGGCGAAATGGAGTCTGACAGCGTCCGTTGGACCTACCTTTTTGAGATGTCCTACTATACCAGCCTGGCACAGGAACAGGAGCTCACAGCTCGGATCGGGCAGGCTTACGATGAGCTGGCCATTCTGGCCGGCTCCCCCGACATCGATAAAGCCTGGGCAATTTATCACTATATCGCCTTGCATGTGACATATGACTATGATCATCTTAATGATGACAATTATCTTCTCCAGTATACTCCTTATGCCGCACTGTGTCTTGGGACCTCCGTCTGTCAGGGATACACCCTCCTGCTTTACCGGATGCTCTGGGAAAACAACGTGGATAACGCTTGTGTGGAGGGAATCGGAAATGGAGGAAATCATATCTGGAATATTGTCCGTATGGGTTCGCTTTATTATAACTGCGATGTCACCTGGGATTCTCCGACCTTTGACCATAGCTCGTTCTTTCTGAAATCGGATGCCGCTTTCAGCGTGAATCACACCCGGAGCGAAAAATGCAGCAGCGCTGAGTTTTATGAGCGCTATCCCATGTCGGAGAAGAATTATCCGTTTCTGCGGCCTGCGGGAGAGTATAAGTACAGCGTAATTCTGCTGGAGGGAGACGAGATCGGGTATGAAGATCTCCTGTACTGGTTCGCGGAGGACATGCTGGAAAATCCTGCCGCCATAAACATTGAAGGGAGTGCTCTGGACTTTGAAGGGAGCAATCTCAAGGCAGAGACGGAGGGAAGAGCGCTGTTTGTCGTAACCGAAGAAGGAGGAGATGAGGAACAAAAGCAGGTGGAATTTACGGTACTGAGCCGGGACGAGGCTGTTCTTCTTCCGGACGATATTACTCAGATCAGTGAGCAGACCCTTCAGCATACTGCCATTCAGGCTGTTGTCATCCCGGACGGATGCCAGAGCATCGGGGATCTTGCATTTGCCGATACCCCGTCACTGGGGTATGTCTATATCCCGGACAGTGTAACTCAGATCAGCAATGATGCCTTCACCGGGTCGGAAAATGTCATTATTTTCTGCCCCGGGGAAAACACGGCAATGAGCTACGCCAGAGAGAAGGGTTTGAATGCCTTCATCCTGGAAACAAGCTGAATCAGGACGGTTCAGCCGGGAATACGGTAGCTTAGTGTAATGGATACAGGATTGCAGTAGTACATCATGACTCCTGTGGATTGTTCCGCCCTTCGGTTTTCCCGGATCCTGGAGTCAGACATTCATACCG
>CACZQU010000169.1 GCA_902783305.1 uncultured Lachnospiraceae bacterium
CCATCTTCCGCACTGAATTTTATCACAAGTCATCTGCATTTGTCAGGTGACTTTTTTCTTTCTCCACGGAGTTTTCTGACCCGTGAACCGCAAACCATCTTTATAATGGCCATTCTCATAAATCAATAATCCTTATAATGCTTATAATCAACTCAAAAACCTATCTCCTGCCTGGTCAGCTTCTCGCAGATTGAATCTGCGAACTTGCAGAAGCTGCCGTGGGAACCTTGACAAAAGCCTTTTCTTCACGAACAGCGATGCAATCCTTATCCAGATACAGCCAGCGCGCCATCACTCCGCAGAACAATGGTGGAGGCCGGCCAGTTAGAGGACGGTTAGCCAGGTGAGCTGCTTACCTGGGTGTGTATTTCATCAGCCACAGGATATTAATGCCATTCCTCTTTCGAGGATGTTTATGGCCGCATTATGGTCGCGGACATGGTGAGTTCCGCATGCCGGGCAGACCCATTCCTCTACGCCAAGAGGAATCGTTTCATCTCCTGCCATGACATGTCCGCAGCAGCTGCAGGTCTGCGTGGTGTTTTTTGCGGGGACTTTGATATAAGTTTTCCCGTATGACACGGCTTTCTGCCCAAGCAGGGTAAAGAACCTTGACCATGAAACATCTGAAATACTGAATGCCAGACAATGGTTCTTCATCAGGTTTTTTACCTTCAGGTCTTCAGACACGATCAGGTCTTGGCTTTCGACCAGACGTTTTGTCTGTACCTGCAGGTAATCTTCCCTGGCAGAAGAGACCTGTCTCTGGATCTTTGCAGTACGGAGCCTCTGTTTCTGGTAATTAGAAGATTCATACAGGCTCCGGCCTTCCTTTTTGGCACCCACAGCCATTCTTGACAGTTTACGCTGGGCTTTTGCAAGTTTTTTCTTCGCGTTGCGTCCAACTCGTATGTTTTCAGCAGAATTACCGTCACTGTCCATGTAAAGGCTGGTCAGGTTCATATCAATACCCACGCGCTTTCCTGTGCGCGGAAGGGGCTCAAAAAACGGGCTGTCAGACGACATCTGCAGGACTGCGTAATAATCTCCGCAGTTATCCCTGCTTATGGTGATGGTGCCGATACGCGTATCATTCCTGTGGGTAAGGAGAAGGTTCCTCACTTCAGGGGAACACCTGAATCGTATTGCCCCTATTTTGGGAAGCTGGATGTAGTGTGGGATCTTTTCGTTGCTGCTGCGCCATATAAAACGGACGTTTCCATCCTCCCATGTCAGGGCATCCGCCTTGTAATGGGCGTTTGTCTGGTAAGTCTGAGCATATCCTTTTTTGTGAAAACCGGGGATACCGGTACCCGGGTCCTCACGGAACTGTTTCCATGCACGGTTATGATTACGGATGGCATTATCCACGGACAGGGAATCTACATCCTCACAGTTAAGAAAAGGTATCGTGTTTACCAGTTCCCTTTTTGACGTACGTACCTGTTCCAGATAAGCGATCCTCTCCAGATAGGCGGGGCAGGAACCGACGACTTTCTTCATGGCATGCAGGTCACGGTCATTGGCTGTTAACCTGTTATAGACAAACCGGGAGGCTCCATCATTTACAGAAATGATTTTCTTCTGTTCTGATGAAGGATATATCCGCAGCTTTGCCGCAGTGTGAAACTGCATGTCAGAACAACTGCGCATGCCTACCTCCCGTCAATATGACTTGGATTGCTTCTCGATGTACCGGCGGATGACATCCTCCGATACGGAGCCGATGGTCTCAACATAGTAGGAATGGTTCCAGAGCTGCCCTTTCCAAAGCCTGGTCCTCAGCCAGGGATACTGTTCAAAAAGTTTCCTTCCGGTAATGCCTTTAAGGTATTTGACAATATCCGTAATGGAAAGCTTTGGCGGAGCAGATATAAAGCAATGGACATGGTCCATGTCGCCTGCTTCAAGCAGATGAACGACAAACCCTTTATCGGCAGCGATCTGCAGCGAAAGGTCTTTTAGATACTGTTCGATTTCAGATGTAAGAACTTTCCTTCGGTATTTAACGCACCATACCACATGGTAATTAATATTACAGACGCAAGTCCTGTATCTAACAAGGTTATTTTTCATACATATAGTATAACACAGATCCAATCAGATGTAAACACGTGTTCGATTTAATTATCATAAAAATCTCCATTATTTCTTAAACAGAGAAATGGAGAAGGCAATTCCTCTCGGCAATTGAATTACCGAGACTCCTTGCCTGAAATCTTGAATGTGGTATACTCTTCTACAGATGAAGTTAGCCCCGGGAAGGAGGATCCCATCAATGAGACGAAGTGAAGCTCGCTACTGATGCCGTGGCTGATATCGATCTTTCGGATCCCGCAAATTGGGAACCGGCGAAGGAAGCTATCGCTGAGGCTA
>CACZQU010000170.1 GCA_902783305.1 uncultured Lachnospiraceae bacterium
AGTACCGCTACGCCGAGGACGAGTGGGAACGTGCCATTTCGGGTACCATTCGCCCGCGCGTGGCTTTACGGTTAATCCGTGAGTAGTAACCTGAAAAGTACGTTCAGGAGGAGGACAGAAGAATGAGAGTCGGGATCGATCTGGGAACCACTTACTGCGCGGTTGCCAGGGTGGATGAAAGCACGGGACGACCGGTGGTGATCAGGAATTCCTTCGGACAGCCCATTACACCGTCTGCGCTGTATTTTGCCCGGAACGGGGAAGTGGTTATCGGACAGGAAGCCAAAGATTATTATGAGGATGGCGATCCGGAGACCGAGGCGTATTTTAAATACAAAATGGCGGACCCGAATTTTATTACTGAGCATTATGGAAAGACCTACAATGCAGAGGATCTGTCCTCTCTTCTCCTGAAGGGCCTTGTCAGGGAAGCCGAACAAAGCTGCGGCGAAAAGATCACGGAGGCGGTCATTACTGTTCCGGCGTATTTTGAACATCCCAAGCGGGTTGCGGTCAGAAATGCCGGAGAGAGGGCGGGGCTTAAGGTGACTGGTATCATTAATGAGCCTACGGCGGCTGTATTTGCTTATGGCATTAATGGAAAAGAAGTCGATAAAACCGTCATGATCTACGATCTTGGCGGCGGGACCTTTGATATTACCATCGCCCGTGTGACAGACAATGATATCACCGTACTTGGATCAGACGGAGATCATGAACTGGGAGGCCGCAACTGGGATGATGTGATCGTGGAGTATATCTGTGATCTGTTTTACGATGAATTTGACATTGTCCTTGGTGAGGATCTTGAATTCAACAATACGCTTCGGGTGACTGCGGAAAAAGCCAAAAAAGCCCTGACCAGCAAACAGTCGGAAAGGATTTCCGTCAATTATAAAGGCTGTAAAGGCAATTATGAGCTGACAGCGGACAAGTTTGCGGAAATTTCGGAACATCTTGTACAGAGATCAGAAAATATTATCGATAAGCTGTTTGATGAGATTTCCATGGACTGGAAGGATATTGACGGTGTAATTCTGGTCGGCGGTTCCACCAGAATGAAGATGGTTCGGGATTTTGTGGAAAGAATGAGCCATAAAAAGCCCTATTCCGGGATAGACCCGGATCAGGCGGTAGCACTTGGGGCAGCGATCCGTGCAAATATTGATGAAAACGGAGAACCGATACCGAAAAAGGAATTTTTCCTTGGCGGAAGCAGATCAGAATCAAAGTTTATGATTGCCGGAGCCAAAAGCTTTCATGAGGCTACAGCCCACAGCCTGGGAATGATCACAGAAAGCCGGGATGGAAGCCGGTATATCAACAGCATCATGATCAGGAAAAATTCTCCCGTGCCGGCAGAATATTCGGAGCCTTATTCGCTGAGAGTCAGCCGCAGCGAAGCGGATAATCATCTGGATGTGTATATGCTTCAGGGAGAAAGCGAGGAGCTCGATTACCCGCTGAATGCTACCTGTCTGGGGAAATATGTGTTTACCGGCATCAGGTACCACCAGAATCCGGAAGAAATCATTGATGTGGCTTATAAGTACAGCGGTGAGAGCGTAGTGTCGGTAGAGGCTGTGCAGAGAAGCGTCGGTCAGAAGCTGAAGCTTTCCATAGAGCCTGTGGATGAAGACATGAGCTGGGTCACTGGAAATCCTGCGGAACGCGCAGGACAGTCTTCTTCCTCCCGGAGCATGGATATTGTTATGGCGATTGACCTGTCCGGAAGCATGAGCGGTTTTCCGCTCGAAGCGACCCGTAAAGCGGCGGTTGAGTTTATCAACCAGTTTGATCTTTCTGTGACAAGGGTGGGGCTGGTCGGGTTTGCCCAGAAAACTGCGGTTTTCCAGAAGCTGACGGATAACCGGGAAAACCTGATTCATTCGATCCTGGGTCTTGACTGTTCCATAGAACTGGGTTACGGTACCTCTGCGATTCCCTTTATGGATGCCCGGAAGATGCTGAATAACCCATTAAGGGTGCGCTATGTGCTGGTGCTGACAGATGGAATCTGGCAGAATCCCCAGAAAGCGGTGCGTCAGGTAAAAGAGCTCTGGGAAGCCGGCATAGAGACGATTGCTCTCGGATTCGGCAGTGTAAACCAGGCCTTTCTGAGAAGCATTGCCTCCAGAGAAGAGTTTGCGCAGCTCACGGACCTGTCCGGCTTATCGCAGACTTTTACCGGAATTGCGAGAAAAATGTAAGGTAAAGGAACTGTTATGAACAAAGACGGAAAAAGCAGAGACAACTGTTATCTGATACTGGAACTGCCATATGATGCGCCCGGTCTTTCCGAAGCGGAAATCGCCAAGGCCATCAACAACAAGAAGAAATTCTGGTCGAGACCGTCCCATATCAAGAACGGTGCCATATATGAAGATTATCTGAAGAATATCAAAAATATCCAGGAGATCATGATGAATCCTGATCTCCGGAACAAAGAAGCCGCTCTGGCGAAGCAATATATCGAAGAGGTTCTTCCCCAAAGAATGCTGCGGTATTCGGGACTTCCACGAATTTCCCCGGCAGAGGTCAACAGCATTGAGGATGACACGGGAATTCCCAGGTCATATCTTGAGGCAATGATTCCCCAAAGGTTCGGGATCCAGATAGCGGAGAAAGCCGCTCATCAGGAGGAGATCCTCGATCCCAATCCGAAGCCGGAGAAGGCAGATACCTTTAAGCGGTCTGTTCAGCAGCTTACGGAACTGAACTTTAAGGATTTATATGCTTTTCTGCAGCTGCCGGAGGAAACGATCGATGCACGTCGGCTGGGAAATGATGAATTGAAAAAAAGAGTAAGGGATATTGAAGAGTCCCTGAAAAAGGCTTCCCGCAATGCCGTGCTGACCTACAAGCAAAACCTGTGCAAGCTGGCACTGAAAGCCTTTGAAAACGATGAGTCACGGAAGGAATATGATGATTTCCTGATCTGGCTGGACACGGATCAGATTATTCGTTCCATCAAATCCATCGCCAGTGTGAATGACAATCGTCTGATCGGTCCGGCAGCAGATAATTATCTGAAGCAGCTGATCAGGATCCATGGAGGAAATGCCGAAAAAGCCAGGAAGATTCTGGAGGCCATAGGCAAACAGAACCAGGTGCTGATTGCTCCGGCCCTGGAGACTTCCAAGGTGCGGATCTGTCCAAACTGCGCCCGGGTCCTGGAAGGGGAAAAGAAAATCAGGATCTGTCCGCATTGCGGAGCTTCTCTCTATATTATCTGTCCGCACTGCAAAACGGAAAATGACGCTTCTGCCAGGTTTTGCGTGAGCTGCCGGTCATCCTTTGCCGATCTGGAAAAGGTGCTTTTACGATGTCAGTATGCAAGGGACTGCATCCGAAGAGGAGATCTGGACCAGGCCAGGCTTGCGCTCTCTGAAGTGGAAGCTTCCTGGCCGGATCTGCAGGATCTGAGATCGGCAAAAGAGGAACTGCAGAAAAAAGAGAATATACTCAGAAAGCCCATAGAGGAAATCGACCGGCTGATCTCAGACCGGGAATTCTTTAAAGCAAAGAAGAAGCTGGATGATTTCAGAAAAATGTATCCGGAATACCGGCTGCTGCAGGAGAATACCATCAAGGCTGCGCTTGAGGAAGCAGAAAAGCTGTTTGCCCGGATTGAAATGGCAGAGAAATCGGGAGATACGCTCAGTGTGATTCGTTTCTGTGAGGAGATCATCGCCTTATGCGCCGATTATCCAGGGGTACGGGAGAAGCTGATCAGAAATCCTCCCAAAGCGGTAACCCGGGTGACCGTGAGAACAGATCCTGCAAACCGTTATAACGTGGTTTCCTGGGATCCATCTTCCGCCGGTGACAGTGTCACTTATCTGATCAGAAGGAAAATATCTTCCGCCAGCCAGTCTTTGTCCGACGGAGAGGATATGGGCGAATACAGCTCCACTACGTTTACCGACCGGAAAATCAAGGGTGGTCTGGAGTATTACTATACGGTATTCGTCCGCCGGGCCGGAATCGATTCAAAGGGTGTCAGCAACCGGGAACCCGCTGTCAATTACATGGAGCTGAACCATGTGCAGACAGAATGTGGTGACGGATTTGCCAATATCAGCTGGGAAGCATTGCCTTCCGGAATACAGGTCAGGGCTTTCCGGAAGGAAGGAACGCCTCCGGGAACTCCCGGGGAGGGTAAAGAAGTACGCTGTACATCCTCCCGTCTTATGGATGAAGGTCTGAAGAATAATATCACTTATGGCTATCTGCTTTGCTGCGTGTACAGTGTGGGGGGAAAACAGACACTGACAAAGGGCGTGCAGGTTACGGCAACGCCGTTCTCCCTGCCTGAACCGGCAGATGAGCTCGAAATCCATCGTGTGCAGGGAGAGATATTTGAAGCCAGATGGAAAACTGAGGCCAGGGAGCGGGTTGAACTGTATTTTTCCGAAAACGAAATCCCATATGATTACGGCGACAGCATTCCCGTAAGCGACCTGGGAAAAAAACTGCAGAAAATCAATCCCGCCTCCAGGACTTTGGACAGCTGCCGTTTTCAGCTTCCTGGCGAAGGGTTTTTCCATATCATCACGGTGATCTGCAAATATGAGACCGCGATTTTCGGAGACAAGGCGATTGCGTCCAATATGAAAGCCATCGAAGTCCGGGAAACAACGATCGTCGGAAAAGATATCTATATCCTTGCGGAATGGCCGCGGAATGCAAGAGCGGTAGTGGCGCTGTATCGTTTTGACTCTTTTCCGGTAAATGTGGACGACCGAGAAGCATACAGAGCTTATATTACGCAAAATGCCTACCGGAGAAACAATGCATTGGTCATCAAGGACGCAAAGGAAGAAAACTATCATATCAGTCTGTTCGCGGAGGTCAATCTTCAGGGACAGATCGGTTATACCCAGGTTGCTGCCGTGCAATTCAATAACGCGGCGAAAATCCATGTAAAGTACTCCATCACTGTTGGCGGGGTTTTCGGAAAACAGGCTACCATTATGTTTAAAGGAGAAAGGCCAAGATTTATCCTGCCGGCTGTAGATATTTACCAGGCGGCAGGCATCGCCCCCATATATAAAAGCAAAGGGAGCATCCTGGAACACATTGATGAACAGGAAGTGGAGGGATCACTTTCGATAAAGATACCTCTGAAGGGAATGAAAAAAGGGATCGGCATACGCCCCTTCTTTACGGATGATGCTCTTTATCAAAGCTGTTCGTTAAAACCGGAGCCCGGTACAGATCATATGATAACCTGATAATCTGTTTTTGCAGACCTGACGGAGGATCATCCTATGTCAACCTATACCTGCCCATATTGTTTTTCACAGCATGAGATCTATGACGTGGAATTTCGCTGTGTAAACGGTTCGTGTGTCAAAGAAGACGATATGCCGCTGACCACGTATGAAGGAGCGCCGGCTCCGCTGAAGCGGAACAAAGTGTTCAAACCTCAGATGAAAGGCTTTAAGTTTATTGCGAAACAGTTTATGCCGGTCATGGAACGATGTCCTGACTGTAAGACCGTGTCTTCCTTCCGGCTGTGTCCGTCCTGCCATAATGTCCTGCCGCCTCATATTGATGACCATGAGGATCTGATTATTTCCATCGTGGGTTCCCGAGGTTCCGGGAAGAGTCATTATATCGGCGTGCTGATCGATGAGCTGCAGAAGCATGTCATTCCGGATGTGTTCGGCGGCAATTTCATGGAGACGGATAAGAGCGTTCGCGATCAGTATATGCAGAAGTATTACTACCCGCTGTATCAGTTGTGTCAGCCTCTGAATCTGACCAATCCCAATGAAAAGCAGAAACCACTGATTTATGAGACGGTCATAGGTAAAGGAAAAAAGACAATGAACCTGACCTTTATCTTTTATGATACCGCAGGAGAAAATTATGAAGACCTGATGACGATGACGACGGTAAACAAGTATATCTGTCAGTCCACAGGGATCATCTTTCTCGTGGATCCTTCTCAGGTGGAAGAGATCCGTGACAACATGGCGGAAGAAACCCTGGAGGAAGCCAGTAATATCCCATGGGAGGAAATTGCCAGGAGTACGCCGGACGCCATCATTGACCGTGTGGCCAGGCTGATCCGTCAGTACCGGAATGTGAAGCAGGGGAGAAAAATCGATATTCCCGTAGCTGTGACTTTTTCCAAACTGGATGCCATAGCCGAGCTTCTGCCTCCGGGGAATACCGTATCAGAGCCCAGCGGCTCCATTAAGTCCGGGATGTATGACAAAAGCGAGGCCAGGATCATAGACGAAGAAATGAGAAGCTTCCTGAATACCTGGGGGGAGAGAAGAATTACCACAGCGATGAATAACAACTTTTCCAATATTGCCTATTTTGGGGTATCGGCGCTTGGTCAGTCACCGCATCGTTCGGAAGGAAGAACAGGGGCACGGAAAATTCAGAAACCAAGACCTCACCGGGTGGAGGATCCTTTCCTCTGGATTCTTTACAAGTCAGGACTGGTAAAATAATTGCACCTGCTGGGAGGGATATCAGCCAATGAAAGTAAAACAGGCTATTGTAACCTCATGCATGAGAGGACTGGAGGGAGGCAGCGGGCTGTGCCTGTACTCTATGACGCAGGACCTGAATGCAGTGTCCAAAGACAGATTTGAAAAAGCCTCCGTTTATCAGAATGATTTCCGTTACCAGGGGCCAGTGGAGGAGCTTCCCGTAATGATGACGGCAGACAGGGACCAGACAGGTACCTATTATCTTCAGCAGGTGAAAAGCGTTCTGGACTATGGCGGAAACGGACGCAAGGGAAACGTGCTGAGCCAGATGCTCCTGGTCTGTGAACAGGGAGAAGGGCTCTCCTGGCCTCCGGTAACCTGCTTTGACGGACCGGATTTTCTGAAGGAGATGGAACCGTCAAAGGTACTAAGCTCAGAACCGCCGGACTATCTGCCGGAGCTTGATACGATCCGTCAGAATCCGGAGCTTTCTTTTGAAAAGATCTGCAGTTTTGTGCAGAAACTGGATTTTTCCCTTTATCTCAAGGTGCTTGATACGGTGCTGGGACTGAAAAAACAGGATAAGCGGCTGATTATATGGGATACTCCGGAGAGGATTCTTTACTGGATGGCTGCAATACAGTATGCTTTTCCCTATGCGGTCAACCTGGAAATGTCCGTTTCTGCTTATGTTTATGATCTGGATATGACAAGAGCCATTCTGTGCGGATATGTGGAAGGAATCAGCAAGGAATATATCAGCTCACCCGGGGATATTCTCCTGAAGGAAGGAGTGCTTGACACTCAATCCGGGGACAGGGAAAGCAGCTGGTCCGCCA
This sequence comes from uncultured Lachnospiraceae bacterium, assembly GCA_902783305.1. Classification (GTDB taxonomy): domain Bacteria; phylum Bacillota; class Clostridia; order Lachnospirales; family Lachnospiraceae; genus Blautia_A. Next base: position 7,295 of record CACZQU010000170.1, read on the forward strand.
GCCTGAAAATGGCTTTTCTTACCGAAGAATATGATTATATCGGGCAGTTCAACGCTTTTCTTTCCAGACACGGTTTTCACGGGCTGAATGAGGAGATCTATGTCCTGTATGAGCTTTATATGCTTCTGGATTCCAAAGACGCTCTGGACAAATGCCGGTATTCCATAAAGGAATTACTGTCCGCTGCTTCCGGTTTTCTTTCGGAAGATGAAAAAGTGGTCCTGGCCGGGAACATCTTCCAGGCCGGACAGACCATGAAGATGAAGGAAGCAGAATCGCAGTCAGCCGCTCTGGAGCTTTTAGAGCAATGCAGCACACAAAAAAGCATTCTTGCCCTTCAAGCTCTGGACCGGTCACTGGAAGGAGAAGATGTCGAAAAAAGCTATGTCGACTCGGTAAATGAGCTTTGGAAAGACTATCTTTTCTATGTGATAACCAGTGATGAAACCGGATCCAAAGAGCTGGAGGAATTGCTGGAAACAGACAACCGCAGAAAAGTACTGCTGGCGGATATGGAAATGGCAGCAAATCCGGAAGGCTCCCTGGCTGTCTTCCGGGATTATTATGAAAAGCTTATTGAGGAAAATACAAAAGAATCCCGAAGCACAGCAGATAAGCTTCTTCGGGTTTATCTGAAAAACCTCAAGGACCGGGTAGAGAGAAAAAAACTGTGGGGAGAACTGATCCGGGTG
>CACZQU010000171.1 GCA_902783305.1 uncultured Lachnospiraceae bacterium
CAGAACAGGATTCACCGCATTCTCCAGAATTCGGGTTACCACCGGAGAAGCCGTTATCAGGGCAAGCACAAGGATGATCATTCCAAACTCCACAGAGCCCAGCAGCAGCAGCCTCTGCCCGGCAACCGCGCAAAGGAAAAAGGCCATCTGCACGGTATATATTACCAGGCATCGGAACCGGGTCGGCGGTACATATACTCTTCGCAAAGCTGCCATATAGTTCCATCCGGTTAACAGAAAGCATACTGTCCCCACCATATCAGAGCCAGGATAAGCCAGGGAAACAGCCAGCATGGCAATGCCGTTGCAAATCGTGATCGTTCCGGCAGCCGGAAGGGTTTTCCGGAACACGTTTTTCAGGAAATTCCCCTCAACCTTACTGTAATTTGGCTCCTGGGAAAGGAAAAAGCAGGGGATTCCGACGGAGAATGCCCCGATCAGCGTCAGCTGGACAGGCTGAAAAGGATAGCTTTTTCCCCAGATAATCGTCACCAGACATAAAAGGAAGGAAAAGACCGTTTTGATCAGGAACATGGACGAGGCCAGGCGGATGTTGCCGATCACCTTCCTGCCCTGGGCAACTACCTCCGGCAGGACGGAAAAATCCGAATCCATCAGGATGATATTGGAAAGATTCTTTGCTGCTGAGGTGCCGTTTCCCAGCGCGATACTGCAGTCCGCTTCCTTCAGCGCCAGGATATCATTGACTCCGTCTCCTACCATGGCCGTTTTATGACCGTCCGCCTGAAGGGCCAGAATCATTTCCCTCTTCTGCGCCGGGCTGACTCTTCCATAGACATTACAGGACCGCGAAGTTTTTTTGATCTGGGCATATGTTCTCAGTCTGGAAGCATCAACGTAATACTGAGAACGGGGCAGGCCGATTTTGCGGGCGACGGCAGCGACCGTTTCCGGCGCGTCACCGGACAGGATTTTGATTTCCACACCCTGGGCGCGAAAATATTCCAGGGTTTCACACACATCCTTACGAAGCTGGTCCTGAAACAACAGAACCGCTTCCGGAGCAAGATCATCGGGAAGGGTGAATCTCCCCTCCTCCAGGTTCTTAAGAACCTTCTCCTTGCTTCCTCCGGCCAGAAGCAAAGTCCTGTAGCCCTCTGACGCGTATTTCGAGCAAAGCTCTCTGACGGTCTCATGTCCGCTGGGAAACAGGAAATCCGCAGCTCCCAGATACCATGCCCCGGCATCTTCAAAAATCACTCCGCTGTATTTTCGTTCAGAAGAGAAGGGAATCGCTTTTTCTGCCCGCAGGTCTGTCTGCAGGGGGAAACTGTTTCTAAGCGCTGCGGCTGTCGGATTCTCATCCCTGAGAACGTACATCATATTTCCGATCAGCCGGGACAGCTTCTCCTTGTCAAAGTCATGAGGAGCATCCTTGAGGGAAATGATTTTCTCCATTTTCATCTCCCCTGTTGTCAAAGTGCCCGTCTTGTCAAGGCACAAGGTATCCACCCTGGCTAAGGTTTCGATACAGAACAGCTCCTGTACCAGCGTCTTTTTCCGGGCAAGGCGGATGGCGCATCCTGTCAGCGTAATGCTGATCAGCAGAATCAGTCCTTCCGGGATCATCCCGATCATCGCAGCTACAGTGTTGACGACACAGGCTCTGAGGCCGGCGCCGGAGGTGAGAACAGACCGCAGAAAAAGCACAATACCCAGCGGGCCGATGACAATACTGATGATTTTCAGCAGACGATCCATCGTATTTCGCAGTTCCGACTCATGCCTTCGGTACGCTTTCGCCTGACGGGTCAGACTTGCGGCATAACTGGAGGCACCCACGCTGACAAGGGAACACCAGGCATTCCCCGAAGAGATATAACTGCCCGACAAAAGCTCCTGTCCGGCTGTCTTATAGACACTGTCCGACTCCCCTGTAAGAAGAGACTCATTCACCTCAAGACTGCCTTCCAGGATTCTGGCATCTGCCGGAACCTGATCCCCTGCCTTGAGCCAGACCACGTCTCCCAGCACCAGCTCGTCCATAGGGATTTCCGTCAGGCTTTCTTCCCTGAGCACCTGTATCTTTCCCTGAGTAATCACAGTCATCCTGTCGAGAATTCGTTTCGCCCGGATCTCCTGAATCAGCCCGATACCGGTATTGAAAAGGATCGTCCCCATAAAAAGTCCGTTCCGTAAAGACCCCGCAAGCAGAACAGCAGCAAAAAGCGAAGTATTCAGCAGATTGAAAAAGGTCAGTACATTATCCTTGAGAATCTGGCCGTAAGTCCTCGTATTTGTCTGCACAGACTTGTTGGAAAGCCCTGCCTCCTGACGCCGGCGTACCTCCGCCTCTGACAGGCCGTTCATTGAACCGCTCCCCGCACATCCCGCCAGGCAGCCCCTGCCGCACAGAGCATTGATTCCTTCTTCTCTTTCAGCCCTTCAGGACAGCACGAAGCCTCAGGCCTTAAGCAGATTACTCCGACTACCAGAAAGCGTCTCAATAATCCTCTTCCTCCTCACCTTCGCTGATATCATTTTTCGGTTTCTCCAGACCTTCGATCACGATATTGTGCTTCGTCGCATAATCCCAAAGAGCAGCATGAATCGCTTCCTCAGCCAGGAGGGAACAGTGGATCTTGACCGGCGGAAGTCCGTCCAAAGCCTCCATTACGGCTTTGTTGGTCACCTCCATAGCTTCCTCAATCGTCTTTCCCATCACCAGCTCCGTCGCCATACTGCTGGTTGCAACAGCGGCACCGCAGCCAAAGGTTTTGAATTTGCAGTCTTTGATAATATGGGTCTCATCATCGATATCAAGGAAAATCCGCATGATATCTCCGCATTTCGCGTTGCCGACGGTACCCACTCCGCTGGCGTTCTCAATCTCGCCGACATTTCTGGGATTCGTAAAATGATCCATCACTTTTTCACTGTACATAACTGCTTTACCCTTTCTCTCTTTATCAATACGCGTCCGTTTGTCTCCGGTGTGAATCCTTTCTGATGCCTGTCCCGTTTCCGAAGCCATACGGCTTGGGACAGCATCCGGTTTTTCTCATGATTCACAACTGACAATGTCTGCCCGGATATCCTTCCCGCAGCCCCTGCATCAAAGCTTCGAATCCATCATGATTTCTGTCTGCGGATAAAGTCCTCGTAAAGTGGTGACATCGACCGAAGATACGCAACAATTTCCTTCAGCTTTCCGATCACGAAATCTGCGTCCTCCATCGTGGTCTCTTCGCTTAGCGTCAGGCGCAGGGAACCATGGGCAATTTCGTGGGGCAGCCCGATCGCCAGCAGGACATGGGACGGATCCAGAGACCCGGAGGTACAGGCTGATCCGCTGGAAGCACAGATCCCATAGCGGTCCAGCATCAGGAGCATGGACTCTCCCTCAATAAACTGAAAGCTGATATTCACATTGTTGGGCAGACGCTGCGTCCGGTGTCCGTTGATTCTTGAATAGGGAATTTCAGCCGTCAGACGCTCCAGCAGATAATCTCTGACCTTTATCTCCCTGACGGTACGCTCCTCCATCGTTAACGCTGCTCTTTGAGCCGCAGCGCCATAGCCGACAATCCCGGGCACATTCTCTGTCCCGGCACGCCTTTTTCTTTCCTGCGCCCCTCCATGAATAAAGGACCGGATCTTGACCCCCTTACGGATATAAAGGAAACCGATCCCCTTAGGCCCGTTAAGCTTGTGCCCGCTCGAGCTGAGCATGTCGATATTCATCTCATCCACCTGAATCGGAATATGACCGTAAGCCTGAACCGCGTCAGTATGAAAAAGAATTCCGTGCTTTTTCGCGACAGCGCCGATTTCGGCAACCGGTTCAATGGTACCGATCTCATTATTTGCCGTCATGACAGAAATCAGGATTGTCTGAGGAGTAATCGCCTTCTCCACCGCTTCCGGGCTGACGATTCCGTATTCATCCACATCCAGGTAAGTGATCTTTGCTCCTCTGCACTTCTCCAGATATTCGCAGACATGCAGGATGGCATGGTGTTCGATCCTGGTGGTGATAATATGGTTGCCCTTATCTTTATACGCTTCAAAAGCGGCTTTTAAAGCCCAGTTGTCCGACTCGGATCCGCCTGCGGTAAAATAGATCTCTTCCTTCCGGGCTCCGATCACCGCAGCAATCTGTTCTCTCGCCTTCATCACTGCTTCTTTGCTTTTTCCGGCAAAGTCATATATGCTGGAAGGATTACCATAAAACTCCGAAAAATACGGAAGCATTTTCTCCACAACCTCCGGCGCTGTCTTTGTCGTTGCCGCATTATCAAGATAAATCAGTCTGTCCATTCTTATCCTCCTTCGAACCGGACGCTTTTCTCTCCGGCTCCTGTATACTGCTCAGCAGATCACTTAGCATAAATGTATCTACTGCCTGATGGATCCCGTCATTGATCCGCTTCCACACGATTTTTGAGACACATCCGTCCGAAAATGAACAGACTGCCTGAGTCTTTCCGGTCAGCTCCGGACATTCCACTGCGTCAAGGCCTCCTTCAAGCACACGCAGAATCTCGCCTACAGAGATTTCCTGAGCGTCTCTGGCAAGCCGATACCCGCCTGTCACTCCGCGCAGACTTGTGACCAGTCCTGCTCTGCGCAGCTTTCCCATAAGCTGCTCAAGATAGCTGTCGGAAATCCTCTGGCGCTGTGCGATGCTCTGTATCGACACTGCTTCTTCACCATGATCCGCAAGGTCAATCATCGCCCTGAGACCATACCGGGCTCTCGTTGAGAGTTTCATATCAAGTGCCTCCGTGTCGAATCCCTACCTTTTTTGTCGGATATATGGGTTACTTTACCATCTTTACTCTTCCTTGTCAAGGGAAGCTATTATTCACGGCTGGAATACACGCGGTATATTCCCTGCCGGAGAAAAAAAGCCGTCCTGAAATCATTTCCCCTCCGGGACAGTGATTTCAGGACGGCGCCTTAGGAGCTGTGCATAAATCACCTGCACAGATGACGTAGGATAAATTCGTCCAGGCAAGGCGGAGGAATGAGTCGATGCGGGCATCGACGATTGACGGCGCTGAGTGCCGGTGG
>CACZQU010000172.1 GCA_902783305.1 uncultured Lachnospiraceae bacterium
GAAGGCAAGAGTGAAATTCATTTCACGGTCAGAAGCCCTCTGTTGTGGAGCGCGGAGCTGCCGAATCTGTACACGCTGGTTATGGAGACAGAACATGAGGTGATCAGTGAGCGTGTCGGTTTCCGCAAGGTGTGTGTTCAGGACGGAGTCGTCCTTCTGAATCATTCTCCGATCAAATTCCGGGGAGTCAATCGTCATGAATCGGATCCGGTCACTGGCGCTGTCGTAAGCCGTGAGCATATTCTGCGGGATCTTCACATGATCAAGGAGCATAATTTCAATGCGGTACGGGCAAGCCACTATCCGAATGTCCCATATTTTTACCAGCTTTGCGATGAACTGGGCTTGTATGTCATCGATGAAGCGGACAACGAAAGCCATGGTACAGCGGCACTCTACCATACAGAAGATGATTATGCTGAGCGCATGCGGCTTGCCCATGAAAGAATAGCGGATAATCCTCTTTTTATCGAGCCGACGCTGGACCGGGTGGAGTCCATGGTTTTCCGGAACAGGAACCGTCCCTCCATTCTGGTCTGGTCCATGGGGAATGAATGCGGATACGGATGCACCTTCGAGAGGGCTCTTGCCTGGACGAAAGAGACGGATCCAACCCGGCTGACCCATTATGAGAGTGCTTTCTATATGCCGGGAGAACGGGAGTATGAGGTATCGGATATTGATCTTTTCGGTCGGATGTATCCTTCCTTTGCGGAAATAACGGAGTATCTTGAGAAGGAGCCTGAAAAGCCTCTGCTGCTTGTCGAATACTGTCATTCCATGGGAAACAGCCCCGGGGATTTTCAGGAGTACCGGAACCTGACCGAAAAAAATCCCCGTCTGTGCGGCGGTTTTGTCTGGGAATGGTGTGATCATGCCATATACAAAGGGACAGCGGAGAATGGAAAGTCCATATATTGGTACGGAGGAGATCACAAGGAACTGCAGCATGATGGAAACTTCTGCCTGGACGGCCTTGTCTTTCCCGACCGGACGCCTCACACCGGATTGTATGAATATAATAATGTACACCGGCCGTTTCGCGCAACCTTCGATGCGGAAAAGAGTCTTCTCACGGTCAGGAATTACTGGGATTTTCTCTCTGCGTCATGGGTAAAAGCCTTTTTCCGCGTGACGCTGGACGGGGAGGAGATGAGAAGAGGAACGATTCCGCTTCCGGATATCCTTCCCCATACCAGTGCCTCGATTCCCCTGAAGCTTCCCATCCCGGAAAGGGGAAGGTGCTTTCTCTCCATCACCTATCTGATGAAAAAAGCTGCCGCCGGATTGCCGGAGGGACATATCCTCGGATTCGATGAAATTCCTCTGCCATCGGCTGACGGGAGGAATCATCTGGCAGCAGAATCAGCAGAAGCAGTGGAGAATCTGACGTCTGATTCACCGGCCATAGAAGGATCTGACTTTATTTCCGGCCTGAAGGATGGCGATGACGAGGCTGACATCCGAAAGGATGAAAACAAGGGAAAACTGATGGTTGTCGAGGAGAAAGATACGGATCTTCTCATCCGGGGACCTGGATTTACCTATACGATCGATACTCTTTCCGGACGGTTTACGTCATGGAAGATGGACGGGAGAGAGCTCCTGATGGAACCGGTGGATTTCAACCTTTGGAGAGCTCCGACGGATAACGACCGGCCGCTTGCAGACCTCTGGAAATGGGAGCGGCTGGATCATACGGTGACGCGGGCTTATGAAACCCACTGGAAGCAGGAGAATCATTCGGTGATCATCCGGATCCGGCAGTCAGCCGCCGCTGTGTCGGTTCAGCCGGTTCTTCAGTTTTGTACCGAAATCCGTATCGATATGGACGGAACGGTCAGAATGGATTTTGCGGCGGAGAAATGCAGACAAATCGAAAGTCTTCCCAGGCTCGGACTGAGGATGTTCCTTCCGTCTTCACTTGACACGGTTACCTATTTCGGGATTGGTCCACACGAAAGCTATATCGATAAATGCCGCAGCGGCCGTCATGGCCTGTTCAGGAGTTCAGTGGCTGCTCTTCATGAGGATTATATCCGTCCTCAGGAAAACGGCAGCCACTGGGACTGTGATTATGTCCGTCTTGAAGGAGGAAATCTTGCCCTGACCGTTGTGTCAGCAGATCAGAACACCTTTTCCTTCAACGCTTCCGTTTATACTCAGGAAGAGCTGGAAACAAAAGCGCATAATTATGAACTGGAGCCCTGCGGAAACACGGTTTTGTGTATTGACCACAAAATGGCAGGAATCGGTTCGCGCAGCTGCGGTCCGGATTTGTCTGAAGAATACCGTGTCAGCGCTGATTCCTATCAGTTCGCGTTTATGATAAAGCCCGAGGTAAAGTGAATGATGTCGCGGCAAAACTGCGGGAGATCTTAGGAGCTGTGCATAAATAACCTGCACAGATGACGTAGGATAAATTCGTCCAGGCAAGGCGGAGGAATGAGTCGATGCGGGCATC
>CACZQU010000173.1 GCA_902783305.1 uncultured Lachnospiraceae bacterium
ATTTTCGAGAATCGTATGTGTCTCACTGTTCAGTTATCAAGGTTCAATCTGTATTATTGTCGGTCAGTTATTGAAAAATTACTTTATTTTCTGTTCTTTGTTGTCGTTCTCTCGCGACAGCCAGACTAATATATCATAACCGGAAGCGCTTGTCAACAACTTTTTTTATTTTTTTGTTTTTCTTTTTCCTCTCTTTTTTCATCGACCCGCCAGGGCAAAAAGAGTGAAAAAGAAAGCGGAGAAGGAGGGATTTGAACCCTCGCGCCGGTTTCCCGACCTATACCCTTAGCAGGGGCACCTCTTCGGCCTCTTGAGTACTTCTCCGGACTCATCTTTCACAAGACGCATTGTGTATAATATCATTATCTTTTCTGCATGTCAATATAAAAATAAAAAAATTTCAACCAGGCAAACGACTTTTTCCTGTCATTCTCCTGGTTGACTGTTCTGAACGTTATTCTCCAAGTATTCCTGCTATTTTCTCTTCATATCCCGGGTTTTTCTTGATGAAGGTATTGTATTCCTTCATATAATCTTTATAGATGTCTGTCGTCATAAACTTGGTAAAAGCGGCCACCGCTCTTTCTGACATCTCATCCGTAATACCCGCCGGGGAAAGAATATAATAATTATTATCCAGTTTTCTCACCATATATGTGTCAAGGCATGGATATTCCTGTTCATTGTCCAGAACAAAGCTGTACAGGATATAAACGTAAGCTTCATCCCCGTTTTCATCGAGCGTATCACATTTTCGGACCTTTATTTCCTTAGCGTTATGGGCTTTGATATAGTCAAGAGAAGCGTTGATCTCCTGCAAGAGGCTTTCCTCTGTATTCTCCTTCTGTCCATAACAATCCTTGATCATTTTTTCATTTTCTTTTTCATAAGCCTGGATCAGAGAGCGGACTACTCTTTTGGGAGAATCATGCTTCACCCGGGCGCATCCCCGGAGCCAGAATATCACAAAAACCAGAAGGATAACCACTGCAATGACGGCTGTAAGCTTCATATTGTTTTCCATCTGCTGCTGTCTGCGTGATTTTCTTCTTTTCCGTCTCTGACTGGTGCTTCTGCTGGTCCTGTTGCTGTCCTTGCTGCTGGTCCTGTTGCTGTCCTTGCTGCTGGTCTTATTGCTGTCCTTGCTGCTGGTCTTGCTGTTGTCCATGCTTCTGGTCGTGCTGCTGGTCTTACTCCTGGCCGCGGTCGTATTTCTGTTTGTGGTGGTGCTCATGATGAACTATCCTCTAAATCACCATTTTCTTCGCTGCTGTCCGTTTCTTCCGATGCATTTTCTTCCGGATCCAAAATCTGTATATCAGTATCATCCTCCTGCACATCCTCAAATCCGGTATTTTCCGGACCCGAAAGATCCTTGTTTACCGCTTCTCTTACTTTTGCAAAGCTTGCTACAGTAACTCCTTCGTCCAGATTGATCAGCTTGACACCGGAAGAAACCCTTCCCTGTATGTTAATCCCCGAACAAAGCAGGCGGATAATGATACCTGCTGTCGTGATGATCATGATCTCATTTTCGTTATTGACAGCCTTTACTCCGACCACATTTCCGGTCTTTTCCGTAATCCTGTAGCACTTGACACCTTTTCCGCCTCTGGTGTGACATGGGAATTCCGATACTGCAGTTCTCTTCCCAAGGCCATTCTCAGAGACAATCAGAAGATGGCTTCCCTGAGAAGCAAGCTGCATAGCTACAACTTCATCCCCTTCGTCCAGGTTGATTCCTCTCACACCCATGGTTTTTCTGCCAGAGGACCTCACATCGTCTTCTCTGAACCTTACACACTGTCCGTCCCTGGTTACCAGAAGCACCTCCTGCGTATTATCGGTTCTCTTGACCTCAATAAGCTCATCATCATCCCTCAGCAGGATAGCGGCAAGACCTGCCTTGCGGACATTCAGAAAATCCAGAATCGGAGTCTTTTTTACAATCCCCTTCTTCGTTGCCATAAACAGGTATTTGCCCGGTTCAAAACCGCTCAGGGAAATCAACGCCGTTATCCTTTCATCAGGCGCAAGCTGGATCAGATTGATGATAGCTGTTCCCCTCGCTGTCCGTCCCGCTTCAGGAATCTCATGAGCCTTCAGCCGGTAAACCCTTCCCTGATTGGTAAAAAACAGGAGATAATGATGCGTAGTCGTCATCAGAAGCTCTTCGATGAAATCATACTCCAGTGTCTGCATTCCCTTAATGCCGCGTCCGCCTCTGCCCTGACTGTGGAAATTATCCACGGTCATCCGTTTGATATAACCAAGTCTGGTCATCGTAATCACGGTATTTTCCTTCGGAATCAGATCCTCTGTCGTGAAATCATAAACATCGTATCCGATGGTTGTCCGTCTTTCGTCCGCATATTTTTCGGAAACTTCCAGAATTTCTTTACGAATCACCCCCAGAAGCAGAACACGGTCCGCCAGGATTGCCTGGAAACGTTCGATTTTTTCCTGCAGCTCCCTGTATTCCTGCTCCAGACGGTCTCTTTCCAGTCCTGTCAAAGCCCGCAGACGCATATCCACAATCGCCTGCGCCTGAATATCCGAAAGGGAGAAGCGGTTCATCAATTCCTGCTTTGCTGTCTGCACATCAGCGGAAGAGCGGATAATCCGGATCACCTCATCAATATTGTCCAGAGCGATCAGCAGACCTTCCAGGATGTGAGCTCTCTCCATGGCCTTGTTCAGGTCATACTTCGTTCTTCTGGTTACCACATCCTCCTGATGGGCCAGATAGTAAGTCAGCATTTCCTTCAGACCAAGAACCTTTGGCTCCAGACTGCCATGGCTTGGAACCAGGCAAAGCATATTCACTCCGAAGGTATCCTGAAGCTGTGTATGCTTGTACAGCTGGTTCAGAATCACATTGGCATTGGCATCCTTACGGATATCAATGCAGATCTGCATCCCCTCCCTGCTGGAATGGTCATTCAGATCGGTAATCCCGTCTATTTTTTTATCCCTTACCAGCTCAGCGATTTTTTCGATCAGGCGTGCCTTATTTACCAGGTAAGGCAGCTCGGTCACAACAATCCTGCTCTTTCCGCTGGGAAGGGTCTCTATATTTGCCACGGCTCTCACACGGATTTTACCCCGGCCGGTCCGGTAGGCCTCCTCGATCCCTTTTTTTCCGAGAATCGTCGCTCCTGTGGGAAAATCAGGTCCCTTTACGATCTCCAGGATTTCTCCGATGGAGGTCTCTTTCCCTTCGATCGTATTATCGATGATCTTTACCACCGCAGAAATGACTTCCCTCAGATTGTGGGGAGGAATGTTGGTAGCCATGCCAACCGCTATTCCGGATGTGCCGTTAACCAGGAGATTTGGATAGCGGGAGGGCAGGACTACCGGTTCTCTTTCCGTTTCATCAAAATTCGGCTGGAAATCTACCGTATCTTTATTGATATCGGCAAGCATTTCCATGGATATTTTACTCAAACGGGCTTCCGTATACCTCATCGCCGCCGCTCCGTCCCCGTCTACGGAACCGAAATTTCCATGACCATCCACCAGTGGATAGCGGGTAGACCAATCCTGAGCCATGTTGACAAGAGCGCCGTAAATGGAGCTGTCTCCGTGGGGATGATATTTACCCATCGTATCACCCACGATACGGGCACATTTTCTGTGTGGTTTATCTGGTCCGTTGTTAAGCTCGATCATGGAA
>CACZQU010000174.1 GCA_902783305.1 uncultured Lachnospiraceae bacterium
ATAAGAAGGTCGAGGAACTGGCTGATATTATGGAAGTCGTGTATGCACTAGCCAGGGCTGTCGGAAGCTCCCCTGATGAACTGGAAAGTGTACGTAAAGACAAAGCCAACAAACGCGGAGGATTTGAGAAAAAGATATTTCTTGAAAGGGTCGATGACTGATGACAGAATACAAATCTGCTTCGGGTAGTACAGCGGAAGATCTGTTTATAGATCTGTTTGCCGATACTTTCGGCGCTGAAAAAGCCGGATACCTTTATTCGCAGTATCATTTCTATGACATATATCAGAACGACAGGTTTGCAGATTTCTTTCTTGAGAGCGGAGCCCGGAAGATCGCTATAGAGATTGACGATGAAGCGTCACATAACAAAAGTCACATTTCGGCAAACAAATTCTATGATGATCTGCTGAAACAGAACAGCATGGTGTTTGAGGGATGGAAGGTATATCGCTGGACATCCGTACAGCTGGAAAAAAGTCCGGAACTGGTCAAGGATGAGCTTGTCACTTTCCTGGGATCCGATCCGCTGTTTCAGTATATTGAGGATATGCTGCCGAACCAGCAGGGAATCACCTTTTCCCTGATGGACCATCAGGAGGAAGCATTGACCAACCTGGCGAAGATGCGGGAAGATAACCAGACGATTGCGCTGCTGTATCACGCGACCGGCACGGGAAAGACGGTCACGGCCGTTTCAGATGTTAAGGCGGTCGGGAAGAAGGCACTGTTCCTGGCTCATCGTCATGAACTGGTCGATCAGGCGATGAACGCTTTCCGAAAGCTCTGGCCGGAAGTGACGGTCGGACGATATGAGGGGAGTATCAGGGAAACAGATGCCTATGTAGTATGCGGCACGATCCAGAGCGTTGCACAGAACCTGGAGGATTTCAGGCCGGATGAATTCGGATACCTGGTGATTGACGAGTGTCATCATGGAACGGCGGAAACCTATAAAAAAGTTATGTCCTATTTCCATCCGAACTTTACACTGGGGCTGACTGCTACTCCGGAAAGAATGGACGGGGAAGACTTGCTGGAGGTGTTCCGGAATGTCGCCCACAAGCTGGATCTGAAATCTGCAGTGGAACTGGGAACGCTGGTACCGGTACGGTGCATCCGGATCAGCACAAACATCGATATGCGAGATGTACGGATCGGCGGGTTCCGATACAATGCGCAAGACCTGGAATCTGCTATCATGGTTCCGCAACGGAATCAGCTGATCGTGGACGTATGGAATGAATACGTGAAGGATAAACCCACGGTGATCTTCTGTGCTTCGGTTAAACACGCAGAGGAGATTACGGAACGATTCCGAGATAGTGGCATCGAGGCGAAATGTATTTCCGGAAAGACCAATTCCAACGAGAGAAAACAGATTCTGGAAGACTATGAGGCAGGCCGAGTGCCGGTTCTTTGTGCATGCGATCTGCTGAACGAAGGATGGGACAGTCCGCACACGGAGGTTCTGTTTATGGCGCGGCCGACCATGTCCAAAACCATTTATATGCAGCAGTTGGGACGCGGAATGCGAAAATCACCGGGGAAAGAGTTCCTGATGGTATTCGATTTTGTAGACAACGCCAATATGTTCAATATGCCTTATTCCATGCACCGGCTGCTGGGCATCGGTGAGTATACACCCGGCGGTCTCGTGCTCGGAACAAAGCATGCCATGCACATGGATCAAGAACTGTTTCAGCAGGGGCATAAGCCGGATGTGCTGGTTGATTATCCGGTACATATGACGGGATATGAATCTGTTGACCTGTTCAACTGGCAGGAAAAAGCGAAGAACATGGTATCTCAGATTGCCTTTGTACAAATGGTCAGCGTCCATAATGAAACCATTGAGCGGTATATCCGAGAGGGAATGATCACGGCAGATATGGAAGTGCCGATCGGAGAAAAACGGAGCTTCAAGTTCTTTGAAAAAGACAGTGTAAAGAAATATGCCGACCAATTCGGATGGACGCTGATTACCAAAGAGAATCAGAAACAGATTTTCATGGACATGGTCCGGAAGATGACTATGGTTCATTCTTATAAACCGGTTTTCCTGCTTGCATTCCTGAAGAACATGGATGAGACCGGTAGCGCAAGGCTGGAAGATGTGACCAGGGATTTCACTGCATATTATGAAAACCGGATTCGGAACGGACTTCCAGCGGAGAAAAAGACCTGTATATTTACAAAAGGCGGATATACGGAGAAAGATGTTGAAAAACTGATTCTTACGATGCCGTTCAGGCGGTTTGAAGATATGAACGCCTTGCATCACGCGAAACAGTTGGGAACCATACAGATTTACAGAAACCTGTACAAGCAACTGACAGAAGAGGATTATGATATTATCAGGGAAAGCAGCAAAGCGGCACTGAAGAAGTATTTCGGCGAGGAGTGAAGAAACATGATGAAAAGAATTACCTATCATAAACTGGTCCGGGACAGAATACCGGAGATTATCGAAAAAGACGGGAAAACCTGTGTCTGCTCCATTTTGTCGGACGAAGATTACCTGAAACTGCTGGATGAGAAGCTGAATGAAGAACTGGCGGAATACCAGGAAAGCAAATCCATGGAGGAGCTGGCAGATCTGCTGGAAGTGATGCGGGCTGTCGCCGCGGCTCGGGGAAGTTCTATGGAAGAGGTGGAAAAGATACGGAAAGAAAAGGCCGCAAAGCGCGGTGGGTTTGAGAAGAAGATTTTGCTGGAAGAAGTGGTTGAAGAAGCGACTCCCTGATGAACGGATGTTGTAGAAGAGGTTGCCGCGTTTGCAAATATGTCAGAACGGCAGATACAGAGAATCCCGGCTGAAATGAAATGACAGGGGATTCTGATCCATCACGGTTCGCCTAAGGGCGGATGGTGGGAGATTAGTGGTTCTCCTCCTTCAAAATATTCCGGAGGAGATTGTACACATATTTTCCCGGAAGTCAAGAAAAAAGTTTCGTCCTCTTGTCTGCATTTCGATGTTTTTATGGACCTC
>CACZQU010000175.1 GCA_902783305.1 uncultured Lachnospiraceae bacterium
CCGAAGGATGAAAACGGCACTCCATATACCGGCTTTGATATTCTCTGCGAAGACTGGAGGCATTTCTGCCTGATCAATCCTGTGCAGCATCTGATGGGACGTCCAAATGACGGCGAGGTGATCGTGGATGTGAGCACAGACGACTTCCACACCGAAACCTTTATCGACAAGCCATATGCCAAGCCCTATTATCAGAAGCTGAACGAGGAGTTCCACAAAGGCCTGATCAGCAAGGATACCTTTGTCATGAATTATGACCAGTACATTGCTGCTCTGTCCAGCGGCACCGTACTTGGCATGTTCGACCAGACCTGGGACTTCAACGACGCAACCTTCGCCCTCAAAGACGCCAAGATGGACAAGAACACCTATGTGGCGCTCGGCCTGGTCTATGATCCGGAATATGTGGACGGTGAGGAGATTGAAGAGCACTATGTGAACGGCACGCTGCCAAACGTCCGCCGCGGTTTTGGCATTTCTGTCAACTGCGAATGCCCGGAGCGCATTGTAGCGATGTGGGAAGAAATGATGTCAGATGAATGGCAGCTGCTCTTCAACTGGGGTGTGGAAGGCGAAGACTACTACATCGAGGACGGCCGTCTCATGATGACCGAGGAGCAGTTCGCAAATACCCAGAACAACAACTGGAAGCTTCACAACAAGGCCGATGCTTTCTTCGAGAGCAGCCCGAAGAAACAAGGCTGGATCATGGAAGGCGACCTGGAAGGCAACTGCTGGGAAGTCGCAAATCAGCCGGAAATCGTCTTTGGACAGATGAATGATTATGACAAGGCTTTCCTTGAAGCCTATGGTTATCAGAAATTTGCGGACTTTGTCAATCCGCCGATTGAGCTTGCGCCATATGGTGAAGCATGGCAGATCGATTATTCCCCGGTCGACATTGATCATCAGGATTTCCTGGATATCCAGGACAGGTGCCTGCCGGAAATCATTATGTGTGAGCCGGAAGAGTTTGACGAGAAGTGGGATGCTTTTGTAGAGGAAATCACACCTTCTGCGACAGCTTTTGGCGAGTTCATGCAGGAGGCAGTTCTGGCAGAAGCAGCGAAAGTGCTTGACAACGAATAAACACGGATGATCCGGACAAGGGGATGGTTCTCCTGGCACATTTTATGTGTCAGGGAACCATCCCCCTTGTTTTTCAAAAGGAGGTACGGTCATGAGCAAATCCGCAAAAACCGCGGCGCCGAAAAAGAGCTTTTTCAGGACACTCGGCAGACAGAAACAGCTTCTGATCATGTCACTGCCAATGCTGATCTACGTCCTGATTTTTAATTACGGTCCAATGTGGGGATGGATCACCGCTTTCCAGGATTACAAACCCAAAAAAGGGATCAGCGGCAGCAAATTCGTCGGCCTTGACAATTTCAAGTGGCTTTTTAAAAGGGCAGATTTCATCAATTCCATTCGCAATACTCTGGCGATGAGCGTCATCAATCTCGTGCTGGGAACTGTTGCCGCCATCGTCCTGGCCATCCTGATCAACGAAGTTTTTCAGATGTTCTTTAAAAGAACCGTCCAGACGGTCACCTATCTTCCGCACTTTCTGAGTATGGTTATCGTCGTAGGCATGGCGCAGAACATTTTTGCCAGCAACGGCCCGATCAATCAGCTTCTGCTCAGTCTCAACCTCATCAAAGAGCCTCTGTTTTTCCTGGGGGAAGGAAAGTTTTTCTGGTGGCTTGTAGGCTTTATCAATGTCTGGAAGGAAGTCGGCTGGAACACCATCATTTATATCGCCGCCATGACAGCCATCGATCCCTGCCTCTATGAAGCCGCCGCCATTGACGGCGCCGGGCGCTTCTCCAAGATCAGGTACATTACTCTTCCGGGAATCAAGTCCACCTTCGTCATCCTCCTGATCATGAACATCGGGCATCTGATGGAGGCTGGTTTTGAGCTGCAGTACCTGCTTGGCTCGTCCCTGGTTATGGATTATTCCCAGACTATCGATATTTTTGTGCTGAAATACGGCATATCCAAACAGCAATATGGCGTTGCAACTGCGGCAGGCATGTTCAAGAGTATTGTAGCGATTATTCTCCTCTTCACGGCAAATACCATCGCGAAGAAGCTGGATGAAAGCACCCTGATCTGAAGGAGGACCGGTCATGAAAAAACATCACGTATTTCCGGTAATCAACGCATTTATCCTGATTCTGGTCATGTTTGTGACCCTTTATCCGGTCATCAACACTGTTGCCTATTCTTTTAACGACGGGACAGACGCCCTTCGGGGAAACATCGGTCTGTGGCCGAGAGTGTTTTCCCTGGAAAGCTACAAATCCATTCTCTCGGACAAAGCCGTCTACCAGGCCGCCTGGATCTCCGCGTCAAAGACCGTGATCATTACTCTTTTAAACCTGTTCTGGACCAGTATGCTGGCATACTGCCTCTCCCGTAAGGAATATGTACTGCGTAAATTTATCACGGTGATCATGGTACTGACCATGTATGTCAATGCAGGCCTGATTCCCAATTACCTGCTGATCTCCAAAACACTGCACCTCAGCAACAACTATCTGGTCTACATCATCCCGACCATGTTCTCCTGCTTCAACATGATCGTCATCCGGACCTATATATCCGGACTGCCGGATGCTCTGGTGGAATCCGCAAAGATCGACGGGGCAGGTGATATCCGGGTCTTCTGGCAGATTATCTTCCCGCTCTGCAAGCCTGTTCTCGCTACCGTCGCGCTTTTTGTGGCAGTAGGAAGCTGGAACAGCTGGTTTGATACTTATCTCTACTGTGGAGGCAAAAAGGATCTCTACAGTCTTCAGTATCTGCTGAAAATGAAG
>CACZQU010000176.1 GCA_902783305.1 uncultured Lachnospiraceae bacterium
CGCCCGTAATCACGGCTCCTGCCTTCGGGGCAACGATGAACATGGTATGGAACAGCGCGATTCCGAGGAAGACATTGCCGATGGAGGCCTTGTCAACCGAAGCGCCGCCGACCAGAAGGGCCGCGATACAGAACATGCCGATCTGTGAATGGGAACTGTAGGTGGCGATATTGCCCATATTCTGCAGGTAAATAATCATACCGATTCCCGCCAGGACAGTGGAAATGATAATCGACAGGATTCTCGTCCTCTCGACATTGATGCCTGCGTCCCTGGCAACCTCCATATCCTGTCCTACCGCTCTCATATCCTGTCCGAGCTTTGTCCTGCGGAACCAGACGATGAAAAGGCACATCGCCGCGATCACCAGGAAGGTGGCAACAGGGATCTTGACCCCATTTATGGTAAGAGGAATCAGGTTGTCCAGCTTCTGGCGCATGTTCAGAAGACTGACCGTATTTCTCACCCCATATCCCCTGGGAAGCTTGATGGAATTGTGAATGATCGGGATCACCGATCCCATCAGATACAAAACGACGAGCTGATATACCCCGTTGATGAAATAGCTGATGATATAGCTGGTGATCATTTCACGACCCTTCGCCATGTTCAGAATCGTCCCGCAGAACCAGCCCAGCAGAATGGAAATCGGGATAGACAGGATCATGGCCAGTACCATTCCGGGAATCCCCACGATCTGCCAGTCGGATACCAGGATCAGGCCGATTTCCCCCGCCATGGCCCCCAGGGTCATGCCGAAATTCAGGCCCATTCCGGCCATAATCGGAATCAGAAGAGAGAGAATCAGAAAAGCATTCCGTCCCATTCTCGTCACGATTTCATTCACCAGATAAGACGGGGACAGGCCGGAGATGGGAATGCATACCGCGCAGATGACCACAAACAGCAGGGGCACCGATGCCCTCTGCAGGAGCAATCCTGTTTTTGCACTGTTTTTCTTTCTTGTTTTTGCACTCATTTCGATCCCTCCGTCTTCCTGGTCAGCGCATACAGGATCATGCCGTTGGAAATAATGACCCTGATGACCTCGCTCATGTCCATATGAATCATATTATTCATGATGGTAGGTGTCATGGTAACTATTCCCTGATAGAGGATCGTTCCGATGATCACATTCATGATTGTCGCTTTGTTGACGGACGCCCCGCCGATCAGAATGGCAGATACCGCCGGAAGAGCCATATAGAAAGGAGCCATGTACAGCTGGACAAACCCGAACCCCTGCTCGTACACCAGAATTCCGATAGCCGCAAGCCAGGTAGACATCACTACGGAAAGCAGACGGATTTTATCGACATTGATTCCCGCGGCTTTCGCAAAAGCAGCGTTGGATCCCACGGCGGTCATCGCCGTACCGGTCTTGGTATGCAGAAATGCCCAGATGGCCAGGGCAAGGACAGCAAAAAACAACAGGGTTCCCGTAGGGATCGTCAGATTTCCGATCCTGATCTCCAGGAACCTGGCCAGCACCTGATTATAATATCCTTCCAGGGAGATCGTCGTCCTGAGGCCTTTTCCGGAGAGACCCCAGACCATATTCGGGCTTTTGTAGGGAAGCACCAGCCACATCATACACATCAGGGAAACCGAAGAGAAACCGACATACGTGGCGATCATCATTTCCCCGCCCTTGATCTTGTTGAGGAGCCACCCATAGACGCTCCCGAAAACCAGAGCAAACGGAGTCGCGATCAGGATTGCCATCACAAAGGAAAAGCCTCCGGTAAATCCAAATTCAATGGACAGTGTCGCTCCGAGCAGTCCGGAAATAATCCCCAGCGGAAGACCGAAGTTCAGACCGCACCCCGAATGAACCATCGGCACCATCGCCAGTACCAGAATTCCGTTCCAGGAGAACCTGGCGATAATGTTGGAAATCTGGGTGGGAAGATCCGCGCCCACGATCGGCGCCAGGACAAGGAGGAGTACCAGGAACATCGTGATAATCAGTCTAGGCAGTCCATAGCTCTCAACGATCCTGCCTATGATATTTTTTTCTTTTTTTTCGCTCATCTCATCCTCCTTATCTGACCTGGCTGAGCATCAGCGCTCCCAGTTCTTCCAGAGAAGAAGAAGCAGGAAGGATGCCGGCAATTTTACCGCCGGAGACGATCGCGATCCGTCCGCAGCTCTGACGGAGTTCTTCCAGCTCAGAGGAAACGATAACGATGGTTACTCCGCTGTCACGGTTGAACTTTTTCAACGCCTCCAGCACAAGAGCTTTGGCGCCGACATCAATTCCTCTGGTCGGCTCGGACACAAAAAGCACCCTTGGTTCGAGGGCAAAGGCCTTTGCGAGGCATACCTTCTGCTGATTTCCTCCGGAAAGCTCACGGGCTTTCTGTCTGGAGCTGGTGCAGCGGATGGCAAGCTCCTGAATATAATGATCTGTCACTTCCTTGATGGCTTGTTCATCACGCCATTTAATCAGGCCGCCCAGATAGTTTTTGAGGAATTTGTTCTGAATCTGCATTGCCGGAAAGGCGATGTTCCATTCCAGTGACTCATCCAGAAGCAGGCCTACTCCTCTGCGGTCCTCCGATACAAAAGCAAAGGAGGAATCCAGGCATCTGCGCGGAGAATTCAGCGGGATTTCCTTTCCCTCAAACTCCACCCTGCCGCCTGCCTGATACAATCCCATGATCCCATTGGGGATACCCAGCTTGCCCTGCCCGGCCAGACCACCGATCCCCAGTATTTCACCCTCATACACATCCAGGGAAACATTGCGTACAGTCTCTCCGGGCATGTCTACCCAGAGCTTTTCCACCTTAAGAATCGGTTTGCCCTGCTCCTTCGAAAAAACAGACGGAGTTCCGGAAACCGACTCTACATTTCTTCCGACCATCCAGCGGGTGATTTCCGCCACATTGGTATCGCCAGCCGCGGTCTCATTGACCACCAGGCCGTCCCTCATCACCACTACACGGTCACAGACCGCGAGGATCTCCTGCAGCCGATGTGTGATAAAGATAATGGCAATCCCACGCTTTGCCATGCCCCGGATCGAATCCAGCAAGGCTTCCGCTTCCTTCTCGGTCAGAACCGCCGTAGGCTCATCCAGGATAAGGAGCTTCAGCTGCTCCTTTGACAGTTCGCGGGCAATCTCCGTAAACTGTTTATGTCCCACCGGCATATCGCTGATCATCATCCCGCGGTCCAGATCCACGCCCATCAGCTCGATCGCCTGCGCAGCCCGTTTTTCCATCTCGGAACGATCCAGCGTATCCATGCGGTCGCTGAATATCGAAGAAAGTACATTGGATTTTTTGGGTTCCCGGTTCAGCAGAATATTCTCTGTTGTCACAAATCCCGGAATCAGGGAAAACTCCTGGTGAACCATGCCGATTCCCGCTTCAATGGCATCAAAGGGAGACTGGAAATGAACTTCCTTCCCTTCCAGAAGCACCTGGCCTCCGTATCCGCCGGTCTCACGGATCATGTTCGCCCCAAACAAAATCCTCATCAGTGTGGATTTACCGGCTCCGTTCTCTCCCACCAGGCCGATTACTTCCCCTGCCTGGAGCTTCAAATTGATATCCGACAAAACCTGGTTGCCATAGAAATCCTTGCTGATCTTCCGCATCTCCAGGAGTGCCGCATTTTCGTTATTCATGTATGATATCCTTTCAACACTGCAATGAGGGGAAAGAACAGATGTTCCTCCCCCTCATCACATTATAAGGAACCGGCAGAAGACCCAATAATACCCGCGGGAACAAATAAATGAAAGGCATATCTGTTCCCCGTGGTATATGAAGAAGTATTGACTATCTGTTCCGGATAGTAAGTACTTCCGGTATATTCTCAGCCGGATCCTGACTTAATTGCATCGACAGAAGCCTGAATCATAGCATTATTTCGTGGTAAAGTACTCCTCGGGCACTTCGATCTTGGTCGATCCCATGTAGTAACCGGGATCACCCATGATGTACGTATCCTGATAGACCAGGAACACATTATCCAGTTTCACACCGGTATCGGCATTCGTGTAATTGGAGCCATTCCACTCTGCCTTCGGGGAGAATTCCTGATAAGCTTTGGAGATATCGTCGATATCGTCCAGCTCGCTTACGCCGTCGATGACATTCATCGCATGCTGCGCAAGTCCTGCGGAAACCGTATAACCATAGGAATATGCCCAGGTACCGAAACGTCCGGCGCCGCCCTTTTCCACGACTGCTTCCTCAACCTTTGCAAGGATCTTCTCAAAATCGCCTGCTTCCTCGGTCAGGTCCAGTCCGAGAGCTCCCGGATATCCCATAAGAGGAGAGGGAAGATCAGCTTCGATGAAATAGCCGCCATACGTAAGAAGCTGCTTCAGCAGCGGCTCGGTATGAGCGTCATTCGTACAGAAGTAAGCGGAATTCTTTCCGTACTTCTCAACCCATTCCGGTACGTGCTCCGCAATGTAAGCCTGAGCACCGGGAACGCCGACGTCTGTTGTCGGATCGGGAGCGGTCTCTTCCACAAGCTTCATCCCGAATTCGTCGCAGGCCGCCTTCATGATCGCAAGCCTCCGGCTCATGGTCTCGTAAGACAGGTGACGGGGGAAGGAAATATGTACGAAAGTATCGCAGCCCAGCTCGTGAGCCGTACGGATAATCAGATAGCCTCTTGCCACAAAGTCGTTGTTGCAGACCAGATCCGCGGCACTTCCGATCTCCGGAAGATCCTCATGGGATTCGCCGGCGATACACAGGATGTCCGGTCTCTTTTCCTTGATCTGCCGGAATGCCTCGGTGGTACCGGGAATCGCCTGGTTTACAATGACTGCCTTCATGTCCGGATCATCCGCCATATTCACGATGGTCTGGATGGTTGTCTCCAGCTC
>CACZQU010000177.1 GCA_902783305.1 uncultured Lachnospiraceae bacterium
CGAGGATACCCATATCCTGGTAGATGCCGGGATCAGCTGCAAAAGGATTGAGGAGGGACTGAGAAGTCTCGGTTTACAGGGGAGAGATCTGGACGGAATTCTGGTAACCCATGAGCACACAGACCATATCAGCGGTCTTGGGGTTTTTACCCGCCGCTTCCAGATTCCGCTTTACATGACAGGCGGGACGGCAGATGCCATTTTACGGAGCAAGTCTCTCAAAGGCCCGGATCCGGATCTGATCCGTGAAATCCGGGAGGATGAGCCATGGCAGCTGGGGACGCTTACCGTTAAGCCTTTTTCCATTCCTCATGACGCTGCCCAGCCGGTCGGGTATCGTATCGAGAGCCGGAACAAAGCCGCTGCCGTGGCAACGGACCTGGGCAGGTATTCCGAATACCTGATTGACTGTCTGAGCGGTCTTAACGCTTTGCTGCTGGAATCCAATCATGACCTGAATATGCTTCAGGTCGGGCGCTATCCCTATTATCTGAAGCTGCGCATTATGGGAGACCGCGGCCATCTGTCCAATGAAAATGCAGGCCGGCTCCTTGGACGGATTGCCCACGACGGGCTGCGGCATGTTTTTCTGGGGCATCTGAGCAAGGATAACAATTATGAGGAGCTGGCGCTTGAGACCGTCCGCAGCGAACTGGATCTGGGCGATAATCCGTACAAAGCGTCTGATTTTGATATTCAGGTAGCCAGCCGTACGGAGTCTTCTCCGGTGATCAGCTTTTAAGAAAGATCTGCAGCGTCGAAAGGAGATACTATGACGAAGACAATCATCACAGTTGTAGGGAAAGACAAGGTGGGAATTATTGCGAAGGTCTGCACTTACCTTGCTGAGAACCAGGTCAATATCCTTGACATCACCCAGACAATCATCCAGGGCTATTTCAACATGATGATGGTGACAGATACTTCCGCTTCCGTCAAGGATACCGGATCCCTGTCAAAGGAGCTCAGAGAACTGGGAGAAACCATCGGTGTTGCCATCCACTGCCAGCATGAAGACATTTTTAATATGATGCACCGGATTTAAGGATCGGAAGATGAAAGACCTGTCGGGATCGGAAAAGGACGGAAGTCATGATCAATATATTTGAAGTCAACGAGACAAATAAAATGATCGAACAGGAAAACCTGGATGTGAGGACCATTACCATGGGGATCAGCCTGCTCGATCTGATCGAAAGCGATCTTGAGACAATGAACCTCAGGATTTATGACCGGATCTGTACCAAAGCGAAGAATCTTGTTCCGGTAGGGGAAGAGATCTCCATGGAATATGGAATCCCGGTTGTCAACAAGCGGATATCCGTCACACCTATCGCTCTGGTCGGAGGAAGCGCCTGCCGCAGTATTGAGGATTTCGCCTCCATTGCCCGGACTTTGGACAAGGCGGCCAAGGAGGTCGGCGTCAATTTTATCGGAGGATATTCCGCCCTGGTGAGCAAAGGGATGACAAAAGCGGAGGAGCTCCTGATCCACTCTATTCCTGCCGCTCTTTCCACTACAGACAGAGTCTGCAGCTCCGTCAATGTGGGATCCAGCAAGACCGGTATCGATATGGACGCGGTGAAGCTGATGGGGGAGATGGTGCTGGAGACCGCAAAAGCGACCAGGACACAGGATTCCCTGGGCTGCGCCAAGCTCGTGGTATTCTGCAACGCTCCGGATGATAATCCCTTTATGGCCGGGGCTTTTCACGGTGTCACGGAGGGAGATACCATTATCAATGTCGGTGTCAGCGGGCCGGGTGTTGTCAAAACGGCACTGGAAAAGGTACGGGGCGCGGATTTCCAGACGCTTTGCGAGACGATCAAAAAGACTGCTTTTAAGGTGACCCGGGTGGGTCAGCTGGTTGCTCAGGAAGCATCACGACGCCTTGAGGTTCCTTTTGGCATAGTGGATCTTTCCCTTGCCCCTACCCCGGCGATTGGTGATTCCGTTGCGGAGATCCTGCAGGAGATCGGGCTGGAAAGAACGGGAGCGCCCGGGACGACGGCCGCCCTGGCTCTTCTGAACGATTCCGTCAAAAAGGGCGGAGTGATGGCTTCCGCCTCGGTAGGAGGCTTAAGCGGTGCTTTTATCCCCGTGAGCGAGGATCAGGGAATGATCGATTCGGTGACGGCGGGAGCACTTACCATCGAGAAGCTCGAAGCCATGACCTGTGTCTGTTCGGTCGGACTGGACATGATTGCGATACCCGGTGATACACCAGCCTCCACGATTGCCGGGATCATCGCGGATGAAGCGGCGATCGGGATGA